>CASBRC010000411.1 GCA_949128015.1 Synechococcales cyanobacterium PMM_0003 | reverse complement strand
TTTTAAGTGATTTCTGAGCAAAAACTAAAAGTCAAATTTTCCCAGTAACCTAAAAAAAGCGGCGCTTAGCGCCGCTTTTTTTAGGTCATTCGGGAAAATTTGAATTTTAGTTTTTGCTCAGAAATCACTTAAAAGGCATTAAAATTTTGAATAGGAAAGTAACAAAGAGCTTTTAGTATGCTAATTACAACACCCAGAAATCGATCGCAGAGATTAATCCAATGACTGAAAGATGGACCGATGAACGATTAGATCGTTTTGCCGACAAAGTAGATCGGATCGCTGACAAGATAGATCAGCAGGGCGAACAAATTGGCAGACTCATAGAGGCTTTATACCTTGAGTTGCCCAACATCAAGGCTGAGATAAACAGCGTTAGAGAGGAAGCCAGAGAGCAACGCGAAACTCTTCATGCCGAGCTGGTGGAAATCAAAGAAATCACTAGACAACAAGCCATTGTTGCCCAAACTCAAGCCGAAAGTATCAGACTGATGATTGAAATGCTAAATCGAAAACAGGCTTAGCAATTACAGCGCTTTGCGCTGCCATAAAACCCAGAGAAATTTTTGAAAGTGCCGCGAAGCGGCACTTTCAAAAATTTCTCTGCACCCCTTAAAGCCTCAATAGGCTGTAATAGCTTTAGAACAAGTTTATGATGTACTGCATTAAAAGCGATCGCGATTATCTTTTTAGCTACAATTCATGATTAATGCGCCAACTGACAAAATATTAGCAATCGGCTTAATGAGCGGCACATCTGTAGATGGCATTGATGCAGCTTTGGTGGAAATTATTGATCGCCATGAAAAACTCGAAACTAATTTAATCGCTGGATATACTTATCCCTATGCCGCCGATCTTAGGGATGAAATATTAGCTGTCTGTGCGGGTGCAATGCGATCGCAAAAACAAATATGCGAACTCGATGATCGCATTGCCGAGAGCTTTGCTCAAGCTGCGATCGCAATTATGGCAAAAGGCGATCGCTTACCCGATTTGATTGCTTCGCATGGACAAACTGTTTTTCATCGTCCGCCCAGTTATCATCAAGAAAATTCTAAACAAGATGGGAAAACTAGTTTGGGCTATACAATTCAGCTTGGACGCGGTGCAGTAATTGCTGAGTTGACGGGGATCAAGACTATAAGCGATTTTCGAGTTGCTGATATCGAGGCTTTTGGTCAAGGTGCGCCATTAGTTTCGATGTTAGATGTTTTATTGCTTTCTCATCCTACAAAATATCGCGTTTGCCAAAATATCGGCGGAATTAGTAATTTGACTTATTTGCCGCCTGATTCACTGGAACATCAGGAGCAGGTTTTTGGGTTTGATAATGGCGCTGGCAATGTTTTGATCGATATGGCGACCCAAAAATTATTTGGTCAACCCTTTGATCGAGACGGGGCGATCGCGCGTCAAGGTCAAGCAGATTTAAATTTGATTGATAAATGGCTAAAGCAAGAATTTTTTGTAACGGCTCCGCCAAAATCTACAGGACGTGAGTTATTTAGTCCAGAGTATTTAGAAAAATGCTTGGCTGAATGTGGAAGCTTGAGCGATCGCGATATTCTCGCTACGCTTACGGAATTTACAGCAAGGGCGATCGCAAAAAGTTACCGTGACTTTCTGCCCATGTTTCCCGATGAGGTTTTAGTTGGTGGTGGCGGCGGACATAATGGCTATCTGATGGAACGCTTACAGGATTTAGTCAAACCTGCGATCGTGATGCGTACCAATGAATTTGGCATTGATAGTGATAGTAAAGAGGCGATCGCCTTTGCGATGTTGGGATATTTGCGACTTAAAGAACGTGCAGGTAATTTACCTAGCGTTACTGGGGCAATGCGATCGGTTTTACTAGGAAGAATTTTTCCATAAAACAATAAAAGCATCGCGGCGCGATGCTTTTAGGTGATATCTAACAATAAATGTACCCGATTAACTAAAAACAAAATATGGTTGTGCCGCGCTTTGCGAGGCACAACCACGGTAAAATCTTTCCAAGAAATCGCCTTATTGTTTTAGTTGCGGTAGAGATTTTGACCGAACTGAGGTGGAATTACAACAGGTCTGGTGGCAGTAATACTGTGTCAATTACATGAATAACTCCATTGGAGGTTTTGACATCGGCTGCAACAACTTTTGAGCCGTCAATTACAACACCCTTCGCGCTCTTGGTAACCTTAATGGAACCACCCTCAACGGTAGGAACTAAGACAGAGCCAGCTTTGATATCTTTAGCAAGAACTTTCCCTGAAACAACGTGATATGTCAAGACTTTGACTAAAGCATCTTTGTTTTCTGGCATAAGTAGAAACTCTACTTTCTCTTTGGGCAACTTGGCAAACGCTTCATCAGTTGGTGCAAATACAGTGAATGGTCCCTTGCCAGAGAGTACATCTACTAAGCCAGCAGCCTTAACAGCAGCAACTAGAGTTTTAAAAGAACCGTTGGCAACAGCTACTTGCACAATATTGCCAGTTGGAGCTGTAACTACTTTTTTTACTGGGGTTGCTTGATGATCATTAGCTAGCGCTGGAAGACTAACCAAAAGACTTGCTGTTGCGATCGCGAAACCAGCAGTCTTAATCAAAAAATTGTTAGGTTGTTGCATTTTCGTGGCGTGAATCTTAAAGATTAGATAAGTTTTATTGCTTAATCTTAACAATATATTGATCAAGATGGTTTGTAAGTATCCCAGACTTCCTAGCTTCAGAATTTAAGATAAATCGAAAAAGCTAAGCCGCACGCTATCCGCACAGCTTAGCTTTTTGGTTTCTATAGCGCTGGTATACGAGCTATGACACCACTTTTTAGTGGTTCAGGGCGCTCTTTCCATGCCAACATTCCGTCAGAGCGATCGCAATACATTTCTGCACAGGACAAGATCGCTGATACCGTTGTCGGCATACTTTCAGCATCAATGGGCAAATCCCCAAATAAGTAAGAGTATTTCCCAGCCGAGGCAAAGGTAACGACACATGCATGACTGCAAGCACTCATACATGAAACTGCGCGGATCTCAACTTGCGCTGATCGCATTTTTTCACTTGAATTATCTTCATGCAATTGTGAAAGCTCTTTTAAAAGCTCTTTGAGTAGTATTTCACCACCACTAACTCCTACCTTTTTGCCATTTTGCCAAGTGCTGGCACAGGTAGTACAAACTAATAGACTATGGGTCATCCGTACCTCGCAGATGATATGTGGACTGTATTTAGACTGAATGAATCAGTGCGATCGGCGGGTCTTCTGACTTATAAATTTAGAGGCAATGAAGGGCAGCGCAACGCGCCGCCCTTCATTTCTAAAATATTCACAGTTGCGGGACAGTGACGGGCTTGCACCGTACTTTCCCCCTTACGTCTTGTAGCTGACACCTACAAAAACCGATCTAACTTATCGTACACAAGCATTGCACCAAAAAGAATAAAGGCGGCGCTTAGCGCCGCCTTTATTCTTTTTGGATTTTACTTATCGTTGCTAGGTGATGAATTATATAAAGCGTCTAGCCTTGAGCGAGCATCATCGACGTTAATCGATTTAATGACCATTAATGGCTCATCGATATATTTACCATCCTTATCCCATAACTCAGGATGAGCATATTGAGGAGATACTCGACGGTTGCGATTATCTTGATAGCCGCGCGGATCATTTTGAGAAAGCGCGATCATGCTGCGAATAAGGTTGCTAATTGCAAAGATGGAGAGAACAGTAAAAGCAAGTATGTAAATGATCTGTACCATGTCTACTTTCCTAAAAAAATATGTAAATTTGAGTGTGTTAAGTCTTGAATTTAGAAATTGAGGATCAAGATTAAAATTTTAAATTGCTTGATTACGATAGTAACGCATCCCTACTGCTTGGCATTCCATAAGTAGCTCGTGCCAAGGTTTCATCGTTGCCATGTCTACGCCCACTTGATGTCCTGTGACCTTAAATAGAGCAATCGCGACAGCCACTTCTTTAAGAGCATTTTCCACTCTTTCAAGCAATTTAGTCTGATCCTGCTCCTGCAAAAAATCTATGCGTTCAGAGGAGAAAAGTTTTTGTGAGCGGTTAAACCAATATGTGAAATCTTCTAATAATGGCTCTAGAAGTTGTCTGAGCATCTCAGGATCAGGATTGGCGGTATTACTCATATGTCAGATTTCAGTCCTCAAGGTAGAGGCTGTGTGTAGTTTGATAAAAGCTATATTTTTATATAAATTATTATAGCATTTTGTTACTTTTCTTAATACTAAACAAATCTTATGACTTTTGATCACGATATTGATACTTCGGCTAACTTGAGTGCACTTCAACACTTAATCGATGTGGTGACAAAGTTGCGATCGCCTGATGGTGGATGTCCTTGGGATTTGCAGCAAACGCCCGAAAGCTTGATCCCCTATGTGATTGAGGAAGCCTATGAAGTGGTAGATGCAATTCAGAGTGGTGATAGTAAAGCGATCGCAGAGGAATTAGGAGATTTATTGCTGCAAGTAGTTTTGCAATCCCAAATTGCTAGCGAAACTAATAAATTTGCGATCGCGGAAGTTGCTGAAGGGATCGCTCAAAAGTTAATCCGTCGTCATCCCCATATATTCGGTGATGTGAAAATTGAAAGCATGGATGAGATCCATCAAAACTGGGAAAGGATTAAGGCTGAGGAGAAAGGTGAAAATTTTGCAGATACTCAAAAGCTAAGTTATAAACTTAAACGCTATGCGCGATCGTTACCACCCTTAACGGCTGGCATGAAGATCTCCCAAAAAGCAGCCGCGAATGGATTTGAGTGGGAAAATGCCGATGGGGTATGGGCGAAGTTTCATGAAGAGCTAGATGAGTTGCGCGAGGCGATCGCTCATGAATCAAAAGAAAATCAACAGGCGGAACTAGGAGACTTACTATTTACCCTAATCAATGTGGCGCGTTGGTACGATCTTGATCCTTCAGAGGCTTTGCAGTCTACTAACCGTAAATTTATTCAGCGCCTTGAAGTTATTGAATCTTTATGCGATCGTCCCATCGACAGCCTTACTACCGAAGAATTAGACAATCTCTGGAAACAGGCAAAAGAAAAACTCAACAAATAGATAAAGCCTCGCAAAGCGAGGCTTTATCTATTTGTTGGCAGAAGTATCTGGAGGCAAAAAGCGGGAATCTGAAATTTCAATTAACTTATCTATTGAGGTCTCAGCTAGAAGCTTACGAGCCTTAGCTAGGTATTCAAGATGTGGGCATTGCTCGCCGAGAACGCAACCATTGCTACATTCTTCTTGACAATTAACTTGACGCGACATGTGGGTGTTTAAAATTTTGTAGACTAGAAATCAAGGCTACTACAATCTCAGGCGATGCTCAACGGCTTTGAGCTAATATAGCAATTTTTATTATAAAAATTGCGCCAATTCAAATCTGAAGTGCAAGACCTAGAGATCTTGTGATAAGGGACTCCTGAGGATATTCTGATATTTATCACAATAATAAGGATATCCTCAGGAGCTATGCACATCTTACCATTTCAGAACGAGTAGAGCTTTATAAATTAAGAGAAACAGAAAAATTGTCAATGTCAGTGATCGCTGCAACCATGAAGCGGTCAAAGAGTACGAGATCAAGAGAACTGAATCGTAACACCAGAGAGGAATACAAAGTTTATTTACCAGATACTGCCGAAGTCAGCTATGAGACGATTTATCAAATGGTCTATGCAAACTACCAAGAAGTGGCGATGTGGAAGCTTTGCTGGTGAGCCAATAGGTTTGCATTTGCCCTTTGCCCTTGACCTCGATCGCACCACGTTCGACTAAATTAAACTTATGCTTGAGCAGTTCATAGGTTGCTTCTGTCACTTGGATTTTGCCAACCTCACTATGGGACTCCATCCGACTCGCCACATTCACCGTGTCACCCCAGAGATCGTAAATAAACTTTTGCGTACCGATCACCCCTGCAATTACCGCACCCGTATGAATACCAACGCGGATTTGTAATGGTCGCCCCGTCAAGTCACGAAGCTCGGCAACCTTATCAACCATGTCTAATGCCATTAATGCGATCGCTTCCGCATGATTGTTTGTAGGAATGGGAATACCACCTGCCACCATGTAGGCATCACCAATAGTCTTGATTTTCTCTAAACCATAGGTTTCGCAGAGCGTATCAAAAGTAGAAAAGATTAGATTCAGTAGATCGACCAAATCTTGAGGAGAGAGTTCTGAAGACATTCTCGTAAAGCTGACTAGATCGGCGAAGAGAACGGTGACGGACTCAAAGCTATCAGCTATTACGCCATGAAATTGCTTGAGGCGATCGGCGATCGCTTTTGGCAGAATATTTAATAATAGTTTCTCTGATTTCTCTTGCTCAGCATAAAGCGCTTCTTCAGCAAGTTTCCGTTCTGTAATGTCATCAAGAACTCCTAACACACCAATGGTCTTGCCTTCTGCATCAATAATTGGTAACTTGCTGATGTCTAACCATATAGAATTCCCAGACTTATCAGGATTAAGTTTACGCTGAACCACATGCATTTCAGGAATGTTTGATTCCATAATTTGCTGGTCATGTGTCCGAAACATATTTGCTAGTTCAGGATTGCTAATCAGATCGTAATCAGTCTTACCAACTACACTTTCTGGCGTATCCAGTTGAGCATACATTGCCCAATTTTTATTACAGCCCCGAAAGACTAGATTGGTGTCTTTCCAGAAAATTTGTTGAGGAATACTATCAATGATTAAGCGTAGATAGGTTTTTTGTTCTTCAAGGGCTTGCTCTGCTTGCACACGAGCAGTGATATCTTGAAAACTCCATACACGCCCGATAGTCTGATTACCGACTTTTTGCGGACGGGAATAACGTTCCAAGATTCGACCATCAAGTAGTTCTAGTAAGTCATAACTTTCATGTTCAGGGTGGTGATAAAATTCTTGCGATCGCTGCATAAAGTCTTGAGGATCGATCATCTTTGTCGATAGAAACTCTAACCTAAGATCGTAATCAGGTATCGATAAAATCTCTGGAGATAGCTCAAACATATCAACAAAGCGCTGGTTGTAACTATTGACATGCCCGATCCGATCTACCGCCACAACCCCATCGGCGATCGACTCAAAGGTGGCTCTTTGCAAACTCACAAATTCTTCGAGTCTAGATTCAATCTGCTTCCGTTCCGTAATATCAATTCCAATCGAAAGTACTTCTATTAAATTTCCTGAGTCGTCTAGGATTGGACAATTTGACCAAGATATCCATACCTCTACTCCATCATTACGGATATTTTGACTTTCTTGAAACATGCTTAGCTGAGCAGACTTATTGCGACTATCCATCCAAGTAATTAAGTCGGAAACAGTTGTATCATCGCTATCTTTAATAATCGTGCCACTAATGTTTCTACCAACCATCTCAGTTTCACTTTGAAATCCAAAGAAGGTTAAACCATATTCGTTAATATATTTAATCGTGCCAACAATATCTCTTCGCAAAATAATGCAATTTGCCGCTTCAACCAAGGTACGATATTTAATCTCACTAGTTTTCAAGTCAGCAGTACGCTCTTCTACGCGAACCTCCAATTCTTCTTTGCTTTGAGCAAGAGCCGTAAACGAAATCTGCAACTGGTGCGCCATTTGATTAAAAGAATCAGCCAGAATTGATAGCTCACGCACATTTGCCGTTTCAATGGGATGGTAAGGCTGACCACTAGCGAGATCGGCTGAAGCTGAAAGTGTCGCTAGCAAATGCGAAGCATCGATTAATTTCTGGACTGGTTTGGCAATCCATTTTGATGTATAGAAGCCTGTCAAGCTGGCAAAAATTAGGGCTAAAGCACATAACATAATTGTATTGCGCGTGTTAATGTCAATGCGATCGCGAAAATCCTGTTCAGAGACAGCGACAATCATCAGCCAATCTAAGCCCTGAGCATTGCGTAATCGCGTAATCTGCACATATTGAGTTATGCCTTCCCATTCTATTTGTACTTGCTGACGATTGGGAATATTGACAGGATTGGGATATTTTTGTTGGAGATTTTGAAAGACCAGACGCAATAAAGGATTTTGACTTTTAAGTGCGTGAATGCGTTGTTGTTTGCGATCTATGGAAATATAGGGCGCTTCCGCAGTTGATGTGGCAACAATTTCGCCTGATGGTTCGAGAATGAATGCTTGCCCTGTTTTGGCAATTTTTAGTTGGCGCAAAAAGTCGCCAATTTGCGAGAGAGTTAAATCGATCGCAATTACGCCGCGTAAATTCCCTGATTCACTATAAATCGGTAAGGAAGCCGTAATCCCTAAAATCGGACTTGCTACAAATAGATAAATATCACTCCAAACTGCTTGTCTAGCCTTCACTGCACCTTTATACCAAGGACGATCGCGGGGATCATAAATATTCGCCTCAATCTGGTTCAGGATTTTGCCATTATTATCGAGACGATAGATTAATTTTTTTAGTGGCGCTGTTGACGAGAGATTTGGCAATGATCGATGTAGTACCAAAGCGTTACTCTCTCTTCGCTCCACACCGATAAATTGACCCCGCGGATTTGCAGCATAGAAAAAATATAAACTTTGAGCTTGGCGCGTCTGTTGCCAAAATAATTTATTTAAGCTATTTAAATTCTCAAAATTTAGATAGCCTGCCCTTGCCATTGCCCCATGAGCTTGCAAAATTTCTAAAGGTGCATTGATGTAGCCGCGCACATGGGCTTCAATCGTATTAGTTACTTCTTGACCGATTTGAGGCGCTAGCTCTTGCGTGGCTTCACGACCATTTTGTACTGACAACCATCCCGTAATCCCCACCGCCGCAATCACCTGCATCACAAAGGGAACAATCAGCAATATCTTCAGAGACATCTGGCGATCGCGTTGGGATTTGTTATCTGTACGGGCGGGAGCAGTCATACAAAAGCTGCATAAAAATGCTAGATATCCCCCATAATAAATTGATCCTCACTCAAAAGTACGAGTCTGCGCTTATTTGCTCAGGTTTCTTGTCATCTAAATCCAATATGCGATCGTCCTAGGGCGGCAGCAGTTCCAAATTCAGAAAGTAGCAAATAATACAGACGTAAGTATTAAAATAGGGATAAAGATTCTAAGG
>CASBRC010000410.1 GCA_949128015.1 Synechococcales cyanobacterium PMM_0003 | reverse complement strand
CAATAAGCTTAGGCGCACGCGCCGCGTGCGCCTAAGCTTATTGTTTTTTAAGATTGCCATAAGGCAAGTCCGCCTATAAGTCCTAAATCATTAGAGACGATCGCAATTTTGTGAGCCAAATCTGGTGGCAAATCTAAAGTAACTAGACGAGCATTACCACCACCGATATAAAGTTTGTCGTAGTTAAATAACTTGTAGAGCGTGATGATCGCATTTAGTAATCTGGCATTCCATATTTCTACACCCACCCGATCAAGAGCCGCTTGCCCTAAGCAATCTTCGTAGGTATTGCGATCGCAAAAGATATGTTGACCTAATTCGAGATTCGGCAATAGCTTACCGTTGAGAAATAATGAGGACCCAAACCCAGTTCCAAGCGTGATTGCCAACTCTACACCTTGACCTGCGATCGCCCCACAGCCCTGCACATCAGCATCATTAGCAATCCTGAGCGGTTTACCCAATTTATTTTGCAATACCTGCGCCAAGGGAAAGCCGTCCCAGTCAGGATGTAAATTAATCGCGCCTCTGGTAGTCCCATTTTCGACAACACTAGGAAAGCCAATGGCAAGGCGATCATAATTTCCCTGTTTAGCAATCAACTCTATTAGTGTCTCCACGATCGCATTGGGAGTGGCTGGATGGGGTGTATGAATAAGCGATCGCTCAGAGATTGCAGTACCATCTTCACGTAAGATGATCGCTTTGATACTACTGCCACCCACATCAATTGCTAATGTTAATAAACTCACTGGAACAGACTTCTCGCAATAGATAAGCCAAACTCCAAAAGCTGTGGCGAACGCTGCGCGTTCGCCACAGCTTTTGGAGTTTGGTATTTAATTATGTGCATCTACGTTAATAGATATGAGTGAAGTAATTATGCGATCGCAATATACAGCGATTTGCCCTATGGGAAACCTCAATATTTTTTGATAAGATAAGCAAAAGAGGAATTTAAAATATGGTTGCAGCTTTAATGCTGAGAGCATCATCAGAGATCCTTAGTAGAGCGCAAGACGCACTCTCACTTAGAGGGTATACACCTTTGCAGTTGGCGAGTGAGCTTAGCCTTGCGGTGCAACTAGTCGATAATTTCTTAAATGGAGAAATCGTCGATCGTAATACCTATGACTTAGTTTGTGAGAAGTTAGATATTGCTGTAAATCCTGATCAGGATGTCGCAGTTGAAAAAGCGATAAAAAATAGAGATGATACAAACATCCAAGCCTCTAATCCAATCACATATACTAATAGCAACATTATTACCAATAATAATGCACCAATAGAAAACATCAATAAAAGTTTAAATAACAATCAAGATTCAAACTTACAAATAGAATTTGAAGAATCTTTGCAGGTGATCCGTAAAAACATCTCTTCTGCATTAATCCGTCAATGCGATCGCCTTAGAGTAATTGATATTAATACTCCAATCTCTTTGCATGATTTATATACTGAGATTAATATTTTTACGGTTTTACCAAGTACTCAATATCTCGATCTCAATGAAGCTTTTGCAAACGTATCACCCGAACAATACGATCGCTTTTATCTCGCCAAACTTCATCCACCCACAATCCCTGCAAATCAGGCTATAGAAAAATCCAAGCGAATTTTGCTGGTCGGTGGTTTAGGTTCAGGTAAGACAACCTTACTTAAATATTTGGCACTGGCTTGTATTTCAGGCAAAATATTGTCAAACTATTTACCTGTATTTCTACCATTGCGATCGCTAGTTTCACTGAACGATCTCAGCGATCCGTTTACATGGTTAAAAGAACAATTTATTAACTATAGATTTTTAGATAAATCTTCAGACAACAAAATACTAGAGCAACTGTTAAACAAAGGTAGTCTGTTATTACTTTGGGATGGTTTAGATGACTTGCCAGAAACTCATCATGCGGAGATAACTCAGCGAATCTCAAACTTTAGCGATCGCTATCCCGATAATCGGATGGTATTTGCAACGCGTAATCCTATTTATAGTCATATATTAGAATCATTTTCGACATTAGAAATAGCCCCCTTTGCAGAATCACAAATCACCTCATTTGCAAGTAAATGGTTCCAAATTACTTGCCCAAAAGATCTCAAAAAACAAGAGAAATTCCAACAGTTACTTTCCATAAATCAACCCTTGGCTGAAATTGCTAGTAATCCCCTATTACTAACGCATCTTTGTACTACTTTTAACAGTTGTGATTATCTTAAACCCAATTTTTATCAGGAAATTTTAACTCTACTATTAACCAAATGGGAGCAGACTAAATGTTTGCCAATTGCTGTAAACCAAGCATTATCGAATTCTCAAAAACTGGATTTGCTCTCTTATATGGCAATTGTTTCGCTCGATCGGCATGGTTATGTATGGCAAAACAATGAACTTGAAGATGATTTTCAGGCTTGTATAGCCGCTAGTCGCAGCTTATCGAACTTAGCGATCGATCGCGATCGGCTTTTTCAGTCACTCAAATGCCAGCATAGTCTATTGATTGAATGTGCAAAAGGAATTTATTCACTCACTCACACAACTTTACATGACTATCTTGCCGCCTATCGTATTGCCAATAGTGATCCTAGTGCTGCCCAAAAATATTTGCTAGAGCGGATATATCTCAAGCGTTGGCATGGGGTAATTGTGATGACCGTCAGCATTTCTCAAGAAGCCGATCGCATGGTGAAGATGATGAAACGAAAAATTGATGATCTAGTCAGCCAAGATCCCCAATTACAGTCGTTTTTGACATGGGTTAATCAACAGTCAATTCAAATTCAAACCCCATATAAAGCAGTGACGATCCGCGCTTTATACCTTGATATTGATTTAGAAAATACGCGATCGCTGGATCGCGCTCGTGCTCTAGATATTGCCCATTCGCGCTCTTTAGAACGCGCTCGTACCAAAGCAATGGGCAATGAAAATACGATGGCAACGGAGATAGACATCGACCATACGATTAATCTAGCTCTCAACCTTGATTTAGCTTTGTACTTTGCAAATCATCCAGTTTCAGAGTTAGCCTGTACGCTTGAGCCTGATCTGCATAAAGGGCTACAGTTTTTACGTCATAAATTTCCTGATCCATATAAAAATCGAGAGACTTTTGCCAAGTGGTGGCAGGCTAAGGGTTTAGACTGGTCAAAAAAATTACGCAATCTCATCGTTCAGTATCGTAAAAGCTCACAAGAATGGCAATTTAGCGAAAATCAACTCAAAGTGTTGCGGACATATCATGATGCTAACAAGCTTTTAATCGAATGTCTGAATAATGCTGAATACGTCAGTCCATTAGTTAAGAGCCAAATCGAGTCTACTTTACTATTACCTCAAGGCGAGTACAGCATATTGCAATAGTAACGACTCCCGACGCTGACGCTAAGCATTCAGCGTGGGGCTTCTTTTCTGGTTTTGCGGTTGCTATACTTTAGGCATTACTTTAAAGAGCTAGATATTCTGTGCTAGAAGTTCGCAAAATCTGTAAATCTTATGGGAAGAAGCAAGTTTTGCAAGACTTAAGTTTTGCTATTCAGGCGGGGGAAGTCTATGGGTTATTGGGACCAAATGGGGCTGGTAAGACCACGGCAATCAGCATTTTATGTGGATTGATCGAAGCTGATCGCGGGTTTGTGAAGATGAATGGGCAGAAGGCTTCAAGTGCGACGCGATCGCTAATTGGCGTTGCCCCACAGGAAAATATTTTTTATAAGAGCTTAACCTGTGAAGAAAATTTACGATTTTTCGGGCAGCTTTATGGATTGAGTAATGAAGTTTGTCGGAAGCAAGCACAGCATTGTCTAGAACTAGTAGGGCTAGGCGATCGGGCTAAAAGTATTGCGGAAACTCTCAGTGGCGGCATGCAACGCCGTCTCAGCATGGCGATCGCCCTTGTGCATCAGCCGCAATTAGTTGTACTCGATGAACCGACAACAGGGCTAGATATTGAAGCTCGCTATGAAGTTTGGGAATTAATTCGCAAACTTAGCAGTCAACATACAGCCATTTTACTAACTACTCATATGCTCGAAGAAGCAGAGCGCCTCTGTCAGAGGATTGGCATTATTAAGCAGGGGAGTTTGCTAGCGGAAGGCAGTCTCGAAGAACTTCGTAAACATGTCCCTGCTCAAGAAATTGCGATCATTTGCACGCCCACAGAAGATTTAGCGATCGCAAGAGCGATCGAGCTTGGATTTTCCTATCGCCACTATGGTCGCGATCTCGCTTTTTGGTTACCGAAGGTGATGGAACTAAAAGAAATTTTGGAATGTTTTGAGGGCATCACAATTAATTCGATCATGCGTCAACCTGTCCGCCTTGAAAATATCTATGTTGAAGTTACCCAAGGCTCTAAAGCCTAAAAACTGCCTTCGTAAATATCAAGATTATGCTCAGTTTTAAATTAATCCGAACTGACGTTAAAATAGTGTTTTAAAATATGAACTTTTCAGCTTCGATCGGCAGCTATGGTAGAAGTATTGACTAATGAATCTCAGCAACAGATTATTCAAACCAACGCTATCGTGGCGAACGGCTTGAGCAAAACTTATCGTACTGGCTTTTGGTTAAATCAGAAAATTAGTTCTTTACAAGATTTTTCATTAACCATTCGTAAAGGCGAAACCTTTGGTGTACTGGGACCTAACGGCGCAGGTAAAACCACATTATTAAAAATTTTGCTGGGTATCGTAAAGCCAACAGCAGGAACAGGGGAAATCCTAGGATATCCTCTAGGCGATCGCACAGCTAAGCAGTCAATCGGATATCTACCTGAAAATGCTTATTACTACGACTATCTGACAGGATGGGAACTACTTGATTTTATTGGGAGTTTGTTTGGGGTTGAGCCGTCATTGCGTCGCCAACGCATTGCGGACTTACTCGATCTGGTGGGACTTTCGCAGTCCGTCGCCCGTAAGAAGCAATTGCGTCAATATTCTAAGGGCATGGTGCAGAGAATTGGGGTTGCTCAAGCTTTGATTAATGATCCCGAAGTTGTGTTTCTCGATGAGCCGATGTCGGGGCTTGACCCTGTGGGGCGCTATCAGGTACGCGAAATTATTTTGATGCTCAAAAATCAAGGCAAAACTGTATTTTTTAACAGCCATATTTTGTCAGATGTAGAGCTAATCTGCGATCGCATTGGCATTCTCAACAAAGGCGAATTAGTAGCGATGGGAACTTTAAATGAGTTGCTAGGTACGGAGCAGTCCTACCAAGTCAGTGGACATGGCGGCACTGAGGCAGAGTTACAGCCTTGGTTAGAGCATTTAATTTTTCAGGCTGATACTTGGCACGGTCAGTTAGCTAAGGATCTACCAGAGTTTTTAACTTATCTCGCTAGTATCGGCGCAAAGGCGATCGCAATCGAGCTTGCACGTCAAACTCTAGAAGAATTTTTTATCGATCAAATAAAAGCTTCTCGCCACAAAGACTAAAATCAGCGTCAGTTCAGGATAAGGCTTTGTCCTAAAAGCATAGAAACACCAAGAACTCAAGTTCTTGGCTCAAAGCTAAAGTCAGTTAAAACTGACTGAAATTTTGGATTACTCATAGTTATACAGCGCTTTGCGCTGTCATAAGACTAAGAGAAATTCTTAACAGTGCCGCTTTGCGGCACTGTTAAGAATTTCTCTGTACCATTGAAAGCCCCAACAGGCTGTAATCAGTCAGAAATTTCGATATAGTCACGATCGCCGCCAGACTTTTGGGCTTGGAGGAGCGCTCCCTCTGCTAAAGAAACGATTTCTTCAAAACTAATATCAGCAATCTTTTGATCCTGCTTATCTAATGCTGTCACTACACCACCAATACTAATCGTTAAAGGAAATAACAATCCTGAAGAAACAGCGATCGGATGACTACGAATACTGGTCAGTAAGTTTTGAGAAAGTTGTAAGCCACTTTCAGCATCATTATGGGGAGTGATACAGGCAAATTCATCAAGCCCATGACGATAAATCAAACTATTAGCAGCACAGCTATGACTTAATCGACCTGCGATCGCCCTAATGGCTTCATTACCAATACTATCGCCGTAGGACTGGATAACTGAGCTAAAACTATCAATATCAATGATCAATACACTTAAAAATCGATAACTTTTGTAATTGCCAAATCCTTTAAATTGCTGCATCATCTTCGGCATTACCCCAGCAAAGGCTTGCTCACTCAAAACCTTGGTTAGAGGGTCAGATAATGTGAGTGCATCGAGCAAGTCATTTTGAGCTAACAATCTTTGATTTGTCCATGTCAAGGACTGCATCAAAGCGCTGAGACGCAATCCTGTCCGCAATCTTGTCTTTAATTCAGAGGTGTCAATAGGACTACTGAGAAATTCATCGACACCTGTATCTAAGCCAATTTGGCGGTGTTGATAGTTCAAAGCATCAACAATTAAGACAAAGTAAGTCTGCATCAGTTCAGGATATTCAAGATTTGCCTTGAGCCGATGACATAGGGCTAAGCCTGAGATATCTGGGGTAGACCAATCAGATAAAACGATCGCAGGTTTCTTTAGCAGCATGATTTCCCATGCTTTTTCACCACTTATTTCAGTAATGAAATTGTATTGTTCAGTCGCTAAAACTTCTGCGATCGCAGATAAAAGCTGAGGATCGCCACTAGTGACCAGAATTAGAGAATTATGACGGTAGTATTTTAGTCTGCGGAAATCCAAGATGCTTGCCTCGCCATGTCTTTAGTCTGCGGAAAGCCAGCTTTAGCCAGCCTTAGCGAGAAATGTTAGAAATTATTTCTTACCCCAGCCAAATAGTCCGCCTTTCTTTTCAGGT
The DNA here is from genome assembly GCA_949128015.1 of Synechococcales cyanobacterium PMM_0003. Lineage (GTDB taxonomy): Bacteria > Cyanobacteriota > Cyanobacteriia > Pseudanabaenales > Pseudanabaenaceae > Pseudanabaena. Next base: position 3,081 of record CASBRC010000410.1, on the reverse strand, counting down.
GGTTTCTCTGGTGGTTTTGTCGCTACAGTCACCTGATTGATATATTTGAGTGCAATTGGTTCCTTAGGATCAAGTTTAAGCGCTTTTTGGAAACTTGATTTTGCGATCGCAGCCGCATTTTGATTCATTTGGACTAGACCCTTGAGAGCATAGACTTTGGCATTATTTGGATCGAGTTTTTCGGCTCCCATCAGTTCCTTGAGCGCCTCAGTCCATTGTTTTTTGCTGATAAATAGCTCCGCCATATTCAGATTACGCAGTGCTGGTGATTGGGCAGGTTGGGCAGCAGGAGTTGGCTCAGCATTAGCAGGTTGATTAGTCGTAGGAGCTGCGGCGCTACCTGAACTAAAGCTAAGACTAGTTTGGGTAAATAAATAAACAAGATTTAACTCGCTCAAAGTGGCAGTATGCTCCAAAATCGAGTCGAGGCTTTCGTACTGCTTAGGCGCAACTTCGTCTACATATTGTTTGTAAGTGATTTCGTGAGGAATCCGATACAGTTTTTGAGCAATTTCAGAACTAAGGGTAGGCGTTTCTGCTTTTTGTTTTTTGCCTTGGGCAAACATTCTCAAAGTTGCTAAATATTCGCCACGTTCGCGATCGCTATTTAGCAATTGATAGGCTGGACTAACCATTTTTGAGAAATATTTAGTCGCAGTCTCTTTTTCTTCGAGCGTTCTACCAAATACATCGGGATGCAAGATCTTCGCTAGTTTGAGAAACTTTTTGCGGATTTGCGTTGCCTCAGAAGTCATTGGTAAACCGAGTATGGCGTAATGATCGCTAATACCGTAGCTGGCAAGTCCTTTGTCGATTTTAAAGTTTTCTGGCTTTCCCACAGGTTCCACCTCTTAAGTATTTGTTCGAGTTTACCCTCTTGACGCATCTCTGTTAAAGCCTGATCTACGGCTTTTTTTAGTGATACGTCATCTTTGTTGATGATTGCAACTAAACGAATCGGAATTAAAGGCTCACCAACAATTATAAAGTTAGGATTATTGCGTACTTGCCACACTGCTACTGGTTCGTCAAGGATCATGGCATCAAGCTGACGATCGCGTAGTTGAATCACCATCCGATCAAGATCTCGTGACGAAAATAGGCGAATGGCGTTACCTCTATTTTTATTATAGGTTTCTGCGATCGCCGCGCCTCCGCTATTTGCCACAACTCCCACCCGCTTGCCGATCATGTCGCGCAAAGATTTAATTTGCGTCCCATCAGCCCGAATCAGCAAACGCTGAGAGCCGCGATAGTAAGAAATAGTTTCAATAAATTTACCCTTAGTATCACCTGTTTCCAGTGCTCCTTCTTCTCTAGCACTAAGGATCACATCGACCTGTCGGGAAGCCAAATTTTCAGGCTGGGTCGTCCAAGGAATATTAATCAGGCGTGGCTCAATGTTTAACCTTGCGGCGATTTCTTGGATAATCTCAAGCTCAAACCCATCATAAAACTGGGTCTTGGCATTCCAAAACATATAAGGCCCCCCGATCGCAGCATCCATGCCCACGCGCAAATGTCCACGACGCATGACGATGCCAAGGCTGCTATCTGCGGCAAATACTGATGATGTTGTCGGGACGATGCTACTAGCAACTCCCAAACATAGCCCTGTATAGATTGCTAAGCCAGCGAGTTTGTGAGCAAACTTAAACATTTATTCTTTAAATTCTTTAATCATGCGATCGCTACAAATATACATCGCTTTGTGCTGAGATCAAAAATGGTATTTATGCTAAAAAGATTGCTTAGAGAGCTTTTCAGTATTATTTGTGGCTCAGTCCGTCTCCAAAAGTGGTCATTGCATCTAACTCTCATTCTTGGGGTTTTATGTTGTGATGCTGGTGGTGAAAGCTATAATCAAACATCTTCAGCCATAGATTAATTTAGGAAGCCATGCTACTACAGGGACAAAAAATCACACTCACCATCGACGATCTAGCTGACAGTGGCGATGGCGTGGGACGTTACGAAAACATCGCGATCTTTGTTCCTAATAGTGTCCCAGGCGATCATCTTGAAGCAAAGCTAGAATTTGTAAAAAAGAATTTTGCCCATGCCAGTATTGAGAAAATTCTCACCCCATCTAGCGATCGCGTCCGTCCTAACTGCATCGTTGCTGACAAATGTGGCGGTTGCCAATGGCAAGCAGTTAGCTATCCTGCTCAACTAAGGACTAAACAAAATATCGTCCACCAAGCATTACAGAGAATCGGTGGATTTGCTCCTGAAGCTCTTGATGAAGTGATTTCGCCAATAGTGGGCGCGGCGGATAGTTTGCATTATCGCAACAAAGTGACTTATCCCTTAGCGACTGGTCGCGATGGTAACCTGAAGGCGGGCTACTATCAGAAGGGAAGCCACAAGATTGTTAATCTCAATCAATGCCCTGCCCAAGATGAACGCCTCGACCCGATGCTTGCCGAGCTAAAAATGGACATTCATAACCAATGCTGGGAAATTTATGATGAAAACAACCATACAGGTTTGCTCCGACATTTAGGGCTTCGCATTGGCAGATCGACAGGTGAAATCCTAATTACGCTGGTGACAAGAGATTGGGATGTGGCAGGATTGAACGCTTTTGCTAGAACTTGGGTAGAGCGCTACGACAAAGTTGTTGGCGTAATTCTCAATTGCAATCCTGACAAAACCAATGCCATCTTTGGGCGTGAAAGCCGTTGTATAGCAGGTAAGGATTATCTACTAGAAAAATTTGCAGGTTTAACCTTCCGTTTGCGCGGGGATACATTCTTTCAGGTCTATACTGAGCAAGCAGAAAGAATGCTGAAAATTATTGAAGCTGAACTTGATTTAAAAGGAACGGAAGTTCTCTTAGATGCATATGCAGGAATTGGCACGATCGCATTACCTCTAGCAGAGCAAGTCAAACAGGCGATCGCTATCGAAATCCAGCCACAAGCTACGGCTCAAGGCAAGCTCAACGCGGAGCTTAATGGCATTGACAATGTGGTTTTTCATACTGGCAAAGTTGAAGAACTAATCAGTACGCTCAATTTGCAGCCCGATATCGTAATTCTTGATCCTCCACGCAGAGGTTGCGAACCTGAAGTAATT
>CASBRC010000409.1 GCA_949128015.1 Synechococcales cyanobacterium PMM_0003 | reverse complement strand
GAAATTGTGCCTAATAAATTCGCCCAATCATCAGCCGTATTTTCGGAAGCGCCGCCCAAAAATGTCACCACATCACCGACATTGACATTAGGCACATGAGTTACATTGATCGTACATTGATCCATCGTAATTGTGCCAATCTGAGCAACTTTTTGATCGTTTACTGATACGCGAATCCGATTCGATAAACCGCGTGGAATGCCGTCAGCGTAGCCGATCGCAACGGTTGCTATTTTCATATCCTGCGCCGCAATGAATGATCGCCCATAGCTAACGCTTGTGCCTGCGGTAATTTCCTTAACTTGGGTAATGCGAGCTTTGACAGTGAGGGCTGGACGCAAATCGACAATATTTTTAAGATGGGGCGCGGGATAGAGTCCGTAAAGCCCTAAACCAGTTCGCACAATGTCGTAATGGATTTGGCGATCGCATAACATCGCGGCTGTATTACAAATGTGAATACGTGGCGGATAAATACCTTCAGCTTTGAGATCGGCGATTACTTGCTCAAATCTTTGGGACTGTAATTGCATGAAAGTGCGATCGCAATCATCGGCAGTGGCGAAGTGCGAATATACGCTGATAATTTCTAAATTTGGTAAATGCTGTACCAGTTTGACAAAGGCGATTGCCTCTTGCCAATTCACCCCCAGTCGGGACATGCCTGTATCAATCTTGAGATGGACAGGAACCTGTTCGCCAATGCTAGAGAGGACATCGTGATAGATCAGCGCTTGCTTCGGATTACAAATCGTTGGTTGCAAGCGATATTCTGCGATCGCTTTGATCTCATCAACGCCATTCGTCGCCCCTAAAATTACGATCGGAGCAGTAACTCCTGCATGACGCAACTGAATTCCTTCAGGAATTGTGGCAACACCTAACCAAGTCGCTCCCGCCGCGATTGCTGTTTGACTAACATCGATTGCCCCATGCCCGTAGGCATCAGCTTTAACGATTGCCATTAACTCAGTTGGCGCAGTCAGCAAAGATTTTAGCTGGCGCACATTATGCTTGATTGCCGACAAATCAACTTCAACCCACGCACGGTGGTTTTGCTTGAGCATTACAGCGCACTCCTCATAGGATCGTGAATTTTGCAACACCTACGGCGCGGCAAACCCTAAAATTGGGTTTTACTATACCAGCTTACAAAACGTTATAGTGAAATTGATTCGGCAAAAAGACGCTTGATCTAATATCAAGTTCTGTACCAAACTCACAATAGATGTTATTGCAACTACATTTCATGTTTAGAAATTGGCAAAAATTCCCACAATATCTCTGGAAGAGTTTCTGGCAAATTTTGCGATCGCGCAAACGTTTTTTGTCATTTCTTTTTATCGTAACTTTTGCAACCACATTACTTTTGCATAGTTTTGTTCCTGTCTTTTTAGTAAATGATCAGGCGATCGCGCAAACAAAAACACAAATAAAACTATTAGTCCCACAACTAAATAAACCCGTTATCCCGCCCAGCCCAACCATCAATCAACCTCCAGATAAACGCCAAGAGATTCGCGGCGTATGGTTGACCAGTAATGACTTTAGGATGTTTAGCGATCGCAAGCAGCTTGGAGAAGCCTTGCAACAACTCAAGCAACTAAACTTCAATACCATTTATCCCGTTGTTTGGAATTCAGGCTATGTGATGTATCCCAGTGATGTCGCCAAAGAAGCAGGAGGTCAACCCTTTGTCTATCGAGGCTCTGAGGGACAAGATATTGTTGCGGATATCATTACTCAGGGGCATCAAAATAATTTATTAGTCATGCCTTGGTATGAGTTTGGCTTCATGGCTCCTCAAATGTCTGAGCTAGCGGTCGCACATCCTGATTGGCTCACCCAACAACGCAATGGTGATAAAACTTCGATCACAGCCGCAGGTGAAGTCGCATGGCTCAATCCTTTCCATCCTGAAGTGCAGAAATTTTTGACGAATCTAGTATTAGAAGCAGTATCTAATTACGATTTAGACGGTATCCAGTTTGATGATCACACCAGTCTTCCCAAAACCTTTGGCTACGATCGCTACACTCTCAACCTTTATCGTCAAGAAACTAAAAAAGAGGCTCCTGCCGATGTCAACAATCCTGCTTGGGTGCGCTGGCGAGCTAACAAGATTACGGCTTTTATGGCAAGGCTAAGTAAAGCCGTGAAGCAAAGAAAACCTAATGTAGTTTTCTCCGTATCTCCAAATTATCATGACTTTGCCTACAGGCAACAGTTACAAGACTGGCTAGTATGGGTGCGTCAAGGCTTTGTTGATGAATTAATCGTGCAGGTATATCGCTCTAATATTGACGATTTCCGTTCTCAAGTTAGTCGTCCTGAAATTGCCGAAGTCCAAAATAAAATCTCGACAGGTATTGCGATTCTCTCTGGGCTTCGCAATAGTAATGTACCGATGTCTAGAGTCTATTCGCAAGTAATTACTGCCCGAGAGCGCGGCTTAGGTGTTTCTTTCTTTTATTACAAGAGTCTATGGGGCTACGGGCCAGAGTCGGCTAGCGATCGCCAAAAAGAGATTCAATATCTATTCCGTAGTCCTGCCCCAAGATTCGCCAATAGGAGTTAATAATTCGCTAGCGATCACAGAAGCTATATCGAAAGTATCTGAAATCCTGCCTGTGTAAGATTAGGTAACTACTTACTGAGGCAGTTTAGCAGAACAGATAACTATCGATCTTTGTTAGATTGAGACAATACTGACCCTGCGAGACTTTTCGTGTTCTTACTGTATTTGGAACTTTGGAGAACTTTAGATGCTATCTCTTGCATCTCTGAACCTGTCTGTTTGCTAGAATCAGCTTGGGAAAGAACTGATGCAGCCAATCTCTTGGCTATCTGAGAAGAGTTCTTATCGCTAAGGGTTTGAGATGCTAGCGATGCTTTGTCTTCAGATGACGATTTGTTGTTTTTTGACATAGGAGCATTTATATAAAATATTTTAGCCCAGCATCATAATTCTAGAATATTTGTCAAAATTTTGGGGATATGTTTATATTTAGCACTACAATCGTTACAAACTAAGAACTAATAATTCACATTGCCCACGGGCATATATTCTTGGATGAGATTGCGCTGACTGACTCGATCGCCCTCTGCTAATAAGCGATCTCCTGCCTCTTTCAGCGTTCTCAAATCAAAACTAGGTGGACGAAATTCGGGTAATGCTTCAGTGCTATTTACTAAACGTAGCGATAGATTTTCTAACCCAATCTGGTAGACAAACTTCCGCACCTGCTCATCATAGAGACTCGATCGCAGTGCGCCAAAGAAATCAATCGAGCGATCGGGATACATATCTACAAGGCGCTCAATTTCCCATTGAGGAATCCCATCAGGTGCAAAAATACCACTGACAATGCCAATGCGATCGCTGCGATCGGGTTGCCAATAAAACTTCTCCATCCGCCCATCACGCACCAACGGCGCATATAAGGTCGAAAAATCATTCCCCGTCGCAATAATCGGCACACGCCTAATCGGATTGCTGTCATAACTTCCTGGAAGCTGAACATTAGTGGGATTGTCGGCAATATTCATCAATGTGGCATTGACTAACTGCGTATTGACTGTATATTGCGTTGTGCTATCAACTCGTCCCGCCCCTGCATCAAGATCGTTAATCAAAAGAGCGCACATTTTCCCGCGTACTTTGACCAATTCCGCCGCCTCGCGATAACGCATTCTGATCAATCGCGCAGGATCGCCTGCATCGGGACTTTCCAATTCACCACCCGACATTCTGATCGGTTCAATACCTAATTTCTCAAAAGCTAATTCACATTGAAATGACTTACCTTCACCTTTGCCGCCATGAATACCCAAAATCAGTGGGACAGTCACATTAGGCAACTTCATGAAGTTTTTAGCTAGATGCACTGCCAATTTATCCAAAAAGCGGGGTGAAATGTAATAGGACATACAGATTAATTTTGATAACTGGTATCAATTTACCTCATTACAAGCCCCTATTTGCATTTTATTTTCAGGTTTGGATTGCTTTTTTGACATTCCCAAATTGCGATCGCAAAATCAATCATCAGAACCAACGATCAAAGCAATTATGTTTCGCCAATTCAAATCTGAAGTGCAACAGATTCTGATGCCCCAAAGAATACTTCATGAGGCGTGCGATAGTCAAGAGATTTTCTTGGTCTATGGT
>CASBRC010000408.1 GCA_949128015.1 Synechococcales cyanobacterium PMM_0003 | reverse complement strand
CTAATTGCGATCGCAGGTTTTGGGGCAGGTTTAAGCTGGGGTTCAGCAGTATTTCGCTGGGGCTAAAATTTACAGCGCCAGCTCTAAGGATAAACACTACAAAAAGCGGATAAGGCACAAAGTGCCTTATCCGCTTTTTGCAGTGTTAAGCTAGCCAAGTTAAAATTTCATGATTGACCCGCTCAGGATTTTCATCGTGGGCGCAATGCCCCATTCCTTCTAAATACATTAATGTCGCATTAGGAGCATATTGAACTAATCGCTTACCTTCCGACGGTGGAATTAAGCGATCGCAACTTCCCCATAAAATCAATAAAGGAACCTGCAATCGTTCAAGAGCTTGAGTGAGACTCGGTGAATAATTAGGTTGATTAAGGCTGCGATTTAAGCGCAGAAATGCTTCGGCAGATTGGAGGTCGCGAGCAGGTTTGGCAATGATTTCCACTAAATGACTATCAACACGACGACGATCTCCATAGACAATACCTTTGAGAACTAGACGAATTGTGAAAGGTTGACGGACTAAACGGAATAGTGGTTTAACGAGTAATGCAGAGACAATCGCTTTTACAGTGCGTTCAATCGGTTGTAGGGCTTTGGGAACCAGATCCTTAAAGGCGGCGATATCAGGTAGGCTGATGGTCACAACTCCTGACGCGATTTCGGGATGATGGCTAGCGGCGATCGCTGCAACTAGTGCGCCGATCGAGTTGCCGATAATCACCATTGGCACTTTGATAAACTTCTGCCAAAACTGAAAAACCTGTTCTACCCACAAATAGATAGAATAGCCAGTTGGTGGCTTTTCGGAGCCGCCAAAGCCTAATAAATCGATCGCGTATACTGTATGCTCTGCGGCTAAAGCAGGGATATTATCACGCCAATGATCGATCGCAGCGCCAAATCCATGAATTAATAAAATCGGAGGCTTAGCACTATGGGGATTTTGCGATCGGCAAAATCCATAATGCGATCGCCATCCTCGAAAGTACCAATCACGATATTGCAGCCCACTCGCCTTGCTCATAACTTTTTCTATAAAAACTTTGCTCAAACTCAACCAAAGAGAAAAGGCGCAAAGCGCCCTTTCTCTTCGCATTATATTCGCATTATAAAGGTTCGCAAAGCGAGACATTATTTTTTAACCTTTGGCTCGGACTAAAGTACCGTCACTACTGACATGCAAGCCACATTCTTGATTACTCATCTCCCACCACCAACGACCAGCGCGAAGATCTTCACCAGCTTCAACAGCTCTAGTACATGGCGCACAACCAATACTGGGAAAGTTTTGATCATGCAAAGCGTTGTAAGGAACTTCATTTTGATGAATGTACTGCCAAACATCCTCATTCGTCCAATCGATCAAAGGATTAATCTTCGCAATATTGCGATCGCTATCTAGTTCAACGGCTTCCATCGTCGAACGGTTAGCTGTCTGATCGCGACGTAAACCTGTGATCCATGCATCAAGTCCTTTAGTCGCCCGTCCCAGTGGTTCAACTTTGCGAATGTAACAACACTGCTTGCGATTTTCTACGCTGTCATAGAACAGATTAATGCCCTTGGCGCTAACCATCGGCTCTACTGCTTCCGCCTGTGGAAACATGATTCGCAAATTTAGCTGTGGATATTTTTGCTGTACTTTGGCAATTACGTCATAGGTTTCCGCATTTAAACGCCCAGTATCGAGGGTGAATACATGAGCATCAGGCTTAATTTTGGCGATCATATCGATCAAAGTGACATCTTCTGCACCAAAGCTAGAGGCAAGCGAGATTTTTTCATAGTTACCAAGCGCCCATGTGAGGACTTCTTGAGGAGTTTTGCCTCTGAGTTGAGTGGCGGCTCTGTCAATGTCTGGTTGTAAGTTCATTATTTACTTAGTGAATGCGCTGGCATAAAAAATAATTTTATTATGCCCTGCCCTCAAGTTCACAGGAATATGACAAGCTTAAACCCAAAGCCGAAAAAGGTATGGCGCTCGCTGTGCGAGCGCCATACCTTTTTCAGCTTTAAGGTTTTTTATGCCTACTTACTTAATTATCAAAATTCAGTCTAAACTGACAGAATATCTGCTCATCACTATCGAACCCATGACTTGTCCCGTTCCCAAAGACCAACAACCACTTAATGAGTATGTCGAACTGAAGGAAGCTTTCTTTTATCGTTGGGCAAAGCTGGCGCGATCGCAATATTTACGAGTGTTGTTGTTAATGTGGTTAGGCTTCACAACTGCGTTTTCACCTGTCGCTATGAGCATCGAATCGCCAAGTAAGCATTTATGGCAATTTATTTGTGTAGCAAGTATTGGTGGTAGTGTCGGGCTAATTTTGCCAGTGCTGTTATTGCTGTCAGGATGGGGGCATGTCAAGCAAAGACTTGATAGCGCGAAGATTTTTTATGAAGAGTCGGGTTGGTATGATGGGCAAACATGGGAAAAGCCAGAAGCAGATTTAGCAAAAGATCGGTTGCTTGTGGCTTACGAGATTAAACCCGTGATGACGAGATTGCAAAAAACTCTATTAGGAATTGTTGGGTTTCTTGTGCTTAGCTTATGCGCTCTAAAATATTTTTAAATAGTTGCTTAAATATCTTTACTTTAAAACTCTAGTAGCATTGGCGATCGCAGCTAGAGCTACACCAACATCGGCAAAAACGGCTTCCCACATACTGGCAACGCCAAAGGCTCCTAAAAGTAAAAATATACCTTTGACAATTAATGCCATCAAGATATTTTGCCAAACAATCTGTAGTGTCTTTTTCCCTACTTGAATAGCCTCGGCAACCTTGGCAGGAGAATCATTCATAATCACCACATCAGCCGTCTCGATCGCCGCATCCGAACCCATGCCCCCCATAGCGATCCCGACATCCGATCTTGCGAGTACAGGTGCATCATTAATGCCATCACCCACAAAAGCAACTTTATCTTTTTTATCTGATCCTTTGAGGATACTTTCAATTACTTCTACTTTTCCTTCAGGTAGAAGTTCTGCCACATAGGAACTCAAACCTAATCTACCTGCTACATCTGCGGCTACACCTTTATTATCACCTGTGAGCATGATCGTTTTGATGCCCATCTGATCTAGAGTTTGAATTG
>CASBRC010000407.1 GCA_949128015.1 Synechococcales cyanobacterium PMM_0003 | reverse complement strand
TGAGTCAAGCTTTGTCCCTCAGGTGGATTAAACACCCTTGATAGAGCAGGGACGATCGCATCGAAGTCGATATCTTCTGTCAAAAAGCCCAGACGTACATAGTCCTTAGAAAGCGCCTCGAAATCACGATTGACTAAATGCACGATCGCTTCGATCAGTCCAAAGCGTTGTTCTGCTGAGACTGTGCTCATCATTCCAAAGTCTAGATATGCAAGTCTGCCATCACCCATCACCAGTAGATTTCCTGGGTGTGGATCGGCGTGAAAATATCCATAGTCAAGTAATTGACGTAAAGAACATTGCACGCCGATTTCGATAATATGGCGACTATCAAAACCAGCTTCTTTGACCTTTTGGACATTTGTTAATTTAATTCCCTCGATCCATTCCATGGTCAGAACACGCTTAGCAGTGTATTGCCAATAGATTCTGGGAACGTAAATTCCGTCTAAGCCTCCATAGTATTCAGCAAACTTCTCAGCATTTTTACCTTCAAAGGTATAGTCCATTTCTTCAAAAATACGACTAGCAAATTCATCAAGAATCGCCGCTAGATTGGTGTGGACAAATTTAAATGTTTTTTTAATCCATATGGCAATACCGCGCAAGATATACATATCAAGAGCGATACCTTCAGCAATGTCAGGTCGTTGAACCTTAATAGCAACTGCTTCTCCTGTCTTTAATTTCCCTTTATAAACTTGCCCTAGGGAAGCAGCTGCGATCGGGTTGTCAGAGATTTCTGCATAGACTTCAGATGCATCTGCGCCTAGTGCATCGCGAATAAATTGGAAAGCGATTTCATTAGGAAAAGGTGGCAACTGATCCTGCAACTCAGCAAGCTCATCCATGAATACAGGCGGCACGATATCGGGACGTGTGGAGAGCGCCTGTCCAATCTTAATAAAAGCGGGACCGAGGCGAGTTATTAACTTGCGTGATTCGATTGCTAATTTTCTTAATTCTTCGGTTGAGGCTTTGGCACTGAGGCGTAGTCTAATAAACAGCCAGATTAGTGGCACAAAAATCACTATGCAGCGCCACCAGACCCGCAAAGGTTGGTTGCGGTAATAGTTTGCGATCGCATTAATATCATAACGATCTAACTCAAAGTCTGATTTAGTTGCGGACATAGGATTTTCGTAGACTTATTTGTAGACTTAGTTTACATATTATTTTAACAATTTGTAACAAAATTAGGGATAGCTCTCTAGGCTTAAGTTTACAAAATCCAAAAGACAAAAAAGGGCGCAAAGCGCCCTTTTTTGTCTTTTGGATATCGTCTCTTTGTTTGCGGTAGAATGAAACATAGTTTTTTATTCATTACGGCTATGAGTCAAACCGATAACCTCGAAGAGCGCTTTCGTGAGCTAGAGCGCGAAGTAATGGGCAACAAGCAACAAGCAACCAGTCAACCTCATGACCCGAATAAACGTGCTGAGCCAGAGTTTGTCGCAGTTGGGCAAGGCGTTGAAGTGGCTAAAACTAGCTTAGGAAGTCTCGTTACTTGGGTAAACAGTCTGACTGGAGCAACCAAGATTGCGGCAATCGTGGTGATCGGTTTAGTTTCATTTACAATCCTGAGTTTTGTATTTAAGCTAGTAACAGCCGCGATTTCCATCGGTATTATGGCGCTAGTCGGGTTTATTTTGTATAAAGTATTCTTTGAGTCAACCCCAGCAAAGTAAATTATAAAAACGTTAACTTAAAAAGCTGTGGCGCACGCGCAGCGTGCGCCACAGCTTTTTAAGTTAATTAAATCAGGAATAATTCTTATGGCTATTTCCCGTGCATCTTATAGACCAATTCAGCCAAAATTGCGCTCTATGCCTTTGAAAAAGACTCCTTCAGCGCTATATATTCAGATGCATCAGCTTGCCAATGAGAAGGAGCGCTTACAAAAAGAACTGGTACGTGTATGCGATCGCCAACAACAAATAGTCAACCGCCTAGCCGAACTCGATCGCAATCTCGCTCAGTTAGATAGTGAAGTCGAAAATAGTGCAGTGAGCGATGACATGACAGAGGCTCAATTTGTGAGCAAAATTAAAGCTAAGCCAATCGAGCGTATTCAAACAACCCGTGGCGTAACTTACGAGAGTATGAGCATTGATTACTAATAAGATGTAGCGCACGCTGCGCGTGCGCTACATCTTATTGGATTTTAGTTTAAGAATCGTCACAATCGTTTAGATAATTATGAAAAGCCAAGCTCATCATAACTATCGGCAAAACTATTCACAAAAAAGCACCCAATGGGTGCTTTTTTGTGAGTTTTTGAGTAGCTATAATGCAATCAGTACTACTAGAGAAAATATCAACATGGGCAAAAACAAGGACAAATCGACTGATAAGGAGCTAACTGGATCGATCAATATCGGCATTTCTGAAGATGATCGGATTGCGATCGCAGATGGATTGTCGCACTTGCTTGCTGACACCTATACGCTCTACCTCAAAACCCATAACTTCCATTGGAATGTAACGGGACCAATGTTTAATACATTGCACCTTATGTTTGAAGCGCAGTATATGGAACTCTCTCTAGCTGTCGATCTGATTGCTGAACGGATTCGCTCTCTTGGTATTCATGCCCCTGCGACCTATTCTGCCTACGCAAGACTGACTTCGATTCCTGAAACTGAAGGAGTCCCCAAGGCAACAGAAATGATCCAATTGCTCGTTGAAGGACAAGAAGCTGTCACTAGAACAGCCCGTTCCATTTTTGCGATCGTGGATAAGGCAAGTGACGAGCCAACGGCTGATCTATTGACACAAAGAATGCAAGTCCATGAAAAGACAGCATGGATGCTCAGAAGCTTGCTAGAAGATTAATTGTATAGCTGTCGCCACTTGTATCAGGACAAATCAAAACCCAAGAGAGATGCGGCGCTCCGCGCCGCATCTCTCTTGGGTTTTAGACTGGCGACAGGTATAACTGCACAATAAACCGCGCATTGCGCGGCTTATTGTAAGCTAGGATAGGCTTTTTAGAACGTAAGTATCTCCATCGAAGTTGAATAATCCGCTCTTTTTGACAGGTTTCCCTATATTTTTTTTATTCCTACAAGTCCCCGCGACACTTGTATTACTAAAACGCCTTAGCACTGCCCGCGATCGCACTGCGCCTCTACTACCCCTTGAAGCATCGGCGGAAGACTTAGCAAGACTAAATCCTCAAGTCTCGATTGTGATCCCTACACTTAATGAAATCGATCGCTTACCGACTTGTTTAGAGGGCTTGCGCGATCAAGCAGCTAAAGAAATTATTGTTGTCGATAGCCGATCGCAAGATGGCACGCCAGAGTATGTGCAGAAACTACAAAAAGATTTCCCCATTCCTCTAAAACTAATTACCGATGATCCTTTGCCTGATGGGTGGGTGGGTCGCCCATGGGCCTTGCACACAGGCTTTCTAAATAGCGATCCAACTAGTGAATGGGTACTGGGTATCGATGCTGACACATTGCCACAAAAGGGACTAGTCGCCAGTTTTGTGGAAAAAGCTACAGCCGATAACTTTGATATTGTGTCGCTGTCGCCAAAATTTATCCTCAAGACCGCAGGTGAGCAATGGCTACAACCTGCGCTATTAATTACCCTGATTTTTCGATTTGGGGCGACAGGCGATCGCAACCAGTTTACCGAAAAGCGAGTCATGGCAAATGGTCAATGCTTTCTTTCCAAACGCGCCAAGCTAGTCGAATTAAATGGCTATGAACTCGCCAAATCATCCTTTTGCGATGATGTCACCCTTGCTAGAGCCGCCGCTCAGCGTGGCGCTAAGGTCGGTTTTCTCGATGGTGCAGCGCTAATGCAGGTGCGGATGTATACATCAATGCGTGAAACATGGCGAGAATGGGGGCGATCGCTAGATCTTAAAGATGCTTCGACACCGCGTCAAACCTTTGTCGATTGTCTATTTCTCACCGCCGTTCAGGGTTTGCCACTGCCATTATTAATTGCGATCGCACTCTGGCAACCAGTACCATCGCTATTAATGAATATTTTGTTTTGGCTAAATGCCTTCCTCGTATTCATCCGATGCTTACTTGTATTTGGCATTCGTACCAGTTACACCGAAGTTGGCTTTTGGTTTTGGCTATCCCCCCTTGCTGATCCTTTTGCCGTTATTCGTATCTGGATTTCGGCACTCACAAAACCTAAAAGTTGGCGTGGTCGTACTTACAAATAAAACAAGGGGCTTAAGCCCCTTGTTATGACCTAGAAAAATACAACACGACTATCAAACCCTTGGCGGCGAATAGTTAGGTTTAAAGTCTCGGCACTAGAGCGATCGGGATATCCCTGTACTTCGATATAAGTACCACGATGGGAAGACTTTAGTTGAGCAGTTGGCGCGATCGCTTGAACTCGTTGCAACTCCGATACTAAGCCTGTAGGAATAATTACGAAATAGCGTAACTGTGTACCAGAAAGAGAATTTTGAGCTGTGATTTGTGGAAGCGCTTGAACTGGCTGATTTTGAGGAGGAAATGGTTGTGGCGATCGCACGATTTCGATCGCATTACTATTCGGAAATTCTGAACCAGGCACATTAGGTAATGGCTGATTCGCCCATGATGTCTGAATCGGAATTGATTCCACAGGAAACGGTGCAGATGAAACTGGAGGATTATTGGTGGGAATAGGAGGAATAAAACTTGTAGGCGCGGATGGAAAAGTTGCAAATTTCCCCTGCACGGTTTTGATTTGAGGATTTAGCCCTGCTTGACTAAACTGACTGACCCGACGTTGGGCAAGATTTAAGTTATTAAAGCGCCCTAACTGCACTACCTGTTCGCCAGTATCTAATCGACTGACAAATGCATCTGGGGCTAATACCTTAGCTTGTTGTATATTTGCCACGTTAGGTAAATATACGAGGTACTGTTGTGCACTGCCAGCATTTACAGGAGTAGCAACTGGGAAGGAGTTATTGGGGAAAGACTGGGCGTTGGCGTTGTCATTAAAGCTGACAAAGACATTGGCGCTAATGCTCAAAAGAGATACTAGCCCAATGGCAATATTACGAAGAGGGGTTTGTGTGTAGAGTCTCATATGCTTCAGCCGAACGAAGGTAGCAAAAAACGAAATTGGGCGAGATTGTACCATACTCTACAAGACTCACAAAAGCTCTTTAAGTTTCAAATTAGTTGTTTCCATAAAAACTAAAGGCGGCGCATTGCGCCGCCTTTAGTTTTTTGTGGCTATAAATCTTGATGGGTAAAAGCTTTAGCATTTGCCCCAGCATAGTCAGCCACGATATGACCATTGCCCACAAGGCGATATTTATAGGTAACTAGCCCTTCTAACCCAACGGGGCCCCGAGGTGGCATTTTGTTAGTGCTGATGCCCACTTCCGCGCCGAAACCATAGCGAAAACCATCGGCAAATCTGGTCGAGCAATTGTGATATACACCAGCAGCATCAATATCACTCATAAATATATTTGCGATCGCAAAATCTTCAGTGACAATTGCCTCTGTATGTTTAGAACCATAGGTAGTGATATGGCTAATCGCATCTTCTAAAGAATCGACAATTTTGATCGATAGGATTAAATCGTTATATTCCGTTGCCCAGTCTGATTCGTCCGCAGGATTGATCGCAACGATTTTTTGAGTGCGATCGCAACCGCGTAATTCCACGCCACATTTTTGGAAAGCAACTAAAGCTAAAGGTAGGAATTCTGGGGCAATCGCACTATGCACTAACATCGTTTCGATTGCATTACAAGCAGCAGGATATTGGGTTTTGCTATCAACTGCGATCGCCACAGCTTTAGTCAAGTCAGCCAACCTATCTACATACAAATGACAAACCCCATCCGCATGACCAAGCACGGAAATATTCGTGTTGTCTTGGATATAGCGGACAAATTGATTAGAACCCCTAGGAATAATTAGATCGATCTGCTTATCCATCTTTAAAATTGCCGAAGTTTCGGCGCGGGTGGTCAACAGTTGCACCACATTGGGCGATACTCCGCCTTTTTTTGTATAAAGCTCTTCTAAAGCTTTATGCATGACGGCTGCGATCGCTTCACAAGAATTTACAGCTTCACTACCACCTTTAAGAATCACCCCATTACCAGACTTAATCCCCAACGCGGCAATTTGAGTAACTGCATCGGGACGAGCTTCAAAAATGACCCCAATCACACCTAATGGACAGGACAAACGCTCTAAAACCAAACCAGTATCTAACTCACGATGAATTTGGCGATCGCCAATCGGATCATCAAGGCGAATCACATCGCGTACACCTGCCACCATACCTTTCAGCTTATTCGCATCTAGCTTCAGACGGGCGACCAAGGCACTAGATAACTGAGCCACATTTGCCGCGAGAATATCTTTTTGATTAGCAGCCAAGATTAATTTGGCGTTTTGTTCTAAGGCTATTGCGATCGCTTCTAAAGCAGCATTCTTTACTTCACTCGGCAATTTTGCTAATGCGATCGCAGCAGTGCGCGTATGTTGGATCGCCTCTGACAGATTAATTATTTTCTCAGACACATTTGTAGACACTGTACGCTCTATCTTTATTTTATAAATTTTTAACTTGAATTACAGCGCTTTGCGCTGTTATAAAACCCAGAGAAGTTTTAAAAAGTGCCGCTTTGCGGCACTTTTTAAAACTTCTCTGTACTGTATTATGCCTAACCTTTAATAAACATAAAACCCAAAAAGCTGTGGCGCACGCGCAGCGTGCGCCACAGCTTTTTGGGTTTTATGTTTTAGAATCAACTACTTTGATTCGTCCTGATTGAATTGCATCAAATACAGAGCGAATTTGGTAAACCTCTTGATCGGTTAAACCTAAATTCTCAAATAAAGCATTGAAAATCGCTTTACTAAAATATAGATAACCTTTACGACTAATTACCCCTGACTGCATGATTCGATGGACAACCTCATCAAGACTGACCGTATTAGTTGATTTCCCACGAGTTGTGTCTTCTGGCAGCCTGAACTCAGATATCTGTGCATCAAACTCAGATGCGCTAGAACTTTTGCGATCGGGAACTGTTGGAGGCTCTAGAGACTTCCTCGGAGCAGGTAGACATCGATTAATTGCGGCCTTCAGCATATCTGGATCAAAGGGCTTGGTGAGATAGTCATCAGCTCCAATTTCCATACATTTCATGACGCTATCCATTTCTTCGACTGCCGAAATCATAATCACAGGAATATTACGCAATCTTGAGTCTTGTTTTAAATGTTTGAGAACTGCGTACCCATCAATTTCAGGCATCATGATATCCAGTAGGATCAAATCATAGAGATTCGACTGAATCATCGATAAAGCTTCCCGTCCATTTACAGCCATCGACAGAACAAAATCCCTTCGATGCAAGCGTCTAGCAAGCATATCGCGATTTAGCTCGTTGTCATCAACAATCAATACTTGAAAATTTTGAATTCCCATTTTTGCCACCCGTTTTTTCTTATCCGTTGATTGACCATGCTTTAACCATATTTCTACCTTCTCGCTTTGACTGATAAAGTGCTAAGTCTGCTTCTTTAATTAATTGTTGCGATGTAGAAATTTGCATATGAGGACGAATAGTTGATGTGCCTAAACTAGCCGTCACATAGGGATTTATTTGAGAAGAGTTATGGCTTATATTGAGATTTTCAATAGCATAACGAATTTGTTCAGCACAAAACTCTGCTCCTAATGCATCCGTATCAGGCAAAATCACCGCAAACTCTTCACCTCCATACCGTGCTAACGTATCCCTCGGTCGCTTGATCACCTTTAAAGCGGCGCTCGCTACCTGACATAGACAGTCATCTCCTGCAAGGTGTCCATAGGTATCATTATATTTTTTGAAATAGTCTATATCAAATAATATGAGCGAAAGACATTTCTTTTCTCTATGGGCGGCATTCCATTCTCTCTCTAGAACTGTATCAAAATATCGACGATTAGCAATACCAGTTAATCCATCTTGATGAGATAGGGACTCTAACTCATTTTTAACAACCTCCAACTCGTGATATGCAACGGCGAGTTCTTTATAAGCCGCTTCTAGTTTCTGATTATTTAAGACTTCGCGATCGTGTAATGTTTTCTTCTCAAGACAAGCACTTACCCTTGCGTTCAGCAGGACACGATCATAGGGCTTGGTCAAGTAATCTTCTGCTCCTTTTTGAATGCAAGTTAGCATCATCTTTTTTTCATCTAATGCGGAAATAATGATTACGGGAATCACTCGCCATTCATGGTTTTCTTTGAGATAAGTCAGCACATCTAAACCATTCATCACTGGCATCATCATATCCAGTAAAATTAAGTCAACAGGATGTGAGGCAACTATTTCTAATCCGATTTTCCCGCTCTGCGCCAGAGTGATATTTGGATAACCTAATTTTTTTAAATGACGATAGAGAATCTCACGATTCATTGGATCGTCATCAACAATTAATAAATTAGATTCATTAAGTTCTGGCATAAGCTTGCAGTAAATTTTCGATTTTCCCCAATAAGCGAGCAAATTCAATCGGCTTCGTGTCGTAATCATCGCATCCTGCTTCAATCCCTCTTTCGCGATCGCCAACCATGGCATGAGCCGAACAACCGATAATCGGAATATGTTGAGTTGCCGTTATTTGTTTTATCTGTCTCGTCGCTTCCCATCCATCTAAAATGGGCAGACTCATATCCATAACGATCAAATCAGGTAGTTCGGATTCGGCAACAGTCACCCCCGATGCCCCATCAACTGCAACTATAACCTCAAATCCTCGACGCATTAATCTTCGCGATAGCATATCGCGATTCATTTCATTATCTTCTACTAGCAGGATTTTTGGCATATAGCTTTAAGTATTTCTTTAGTTAGATTTTTTAGGTGTAATTAAATCTATAAAGCTGTGGCGCACGCTGCGCATGCGCCACAGCTTTATAGATTTAATTACACCTAAAAAATCTAACTAAAGAAACACTTAAAGCTATATGCCAAAAATCCTGCTGGTAGAAGATAATGAAATGAATCGCGATATGCTATCGCG
>CASBRC010000406.1 GCA_949128015.1 Synechococcales cyanobacterium PMM_0003 | reverse complement strand
GTCAAGCCCGCCACGTCGCCCGATCGCCCGCCACGTCGCCCGATCGCCCGCCACCTCGCCACAACCCGATCGCAGTCAAGCCCGCCACGTCGCCACACCCGCCGCCTGCACGGGCGATCGCCCGCCACGACCCGCCACAGCCCGCCACGTCGCCACAACCCGATCGCAGTCAAGCCCGCCACAAACCCGCCACGGTTGCCCCCAAAAAATCTTTTTAAAACTTTACGGATTTTATGGTATAGTATGGTATAGTATGACAAGACGACAAAAATAACCAAAAAAAGGACTTATGAAGCCTAGTGATACCCGCGTTACGTTCGATCAACTTTCAGACTATCTCAACAGCGGCGCGCCGTTGACGCAAGTTGGTGAGATGATTGATATGTTGAGGAGTTATCAATATGAACTTGAGAGCAATATCAATGATTGGCGCGAATATATCCCCGCCGTCCCGATGACTTATGAGTACACTGATGATAGTATTTGGTGCGATCGGGCAAGCCGCTGGAACCCTCAAATCAATTTACAGATTATCTTGACTTTTTTGTTTCAACAGGGATATCAGGTAAGGTTTCCTCAACTTGAAGAAGATGGCGTTAGCACCACGTGGGAAATCTTGAAAAACGGTCGGATCAGCAAACTTGAGTATAAGCACGGGGTCGGCTATACCATCAATGGTATTTTTCTCAAGCTAAGCGCTTTGAAGTGAGAATTAATCCCATTGTTGGGAATTGTGGGGCGATCGCCCGATCGCCCGATCGCCCGATCGCCCCTAAAAAATACTTCTCAAACTTTCCTGATTTCTTAGAATAGAATGGTATACTATAATAAGACGGAAACAAACAGAAACAAACACAAACAAACAGAACCAAACAAAATGACAGACTACATGAGAATCAGACAAGAATTTTTCAACTGCAAACTGGACTTGAATGAACTAGAAGCCCTTAAAGGTTTGGTGGATGCAGAAATCCGTGAGGAATTGAAGCAAATCAATTTTTGGACAATGGCGGGTAAATACCGACTCGACTTGCGGGATCAGTTTTCGACTCTCAAGTTGGGGCTAGAAAAAATCGGTTACAAAGTCTCAGTCGATCGCCCGGTTACTTGCCCAAACTGTTGCATTAAATGGTGTCTGAGAAAGCCGGGCGCGTACTATGGCGACTTGCAGTTGAGGTCGGACGGGACGTGGGCAACGATCGCGCGGTCGGGCGGTAAAGTCATCAGTGCGATCGAGCCAAGCTTAGAACAGTTCCTATCATAATCGGTAAGAATCGGCGGCTAATACCCGCCTGATTGCCCTGATAACTCCCAACAGTGGGAATTGTTAGGGCGATCGTCCGCTAGAAAATCTTTTAAAAGATTTTCTAGAGGTTTTCTGAGATAGCATGGCTAAGTAGGAATTTTAGGCGATCGGTCGTCCGATTCGATTTAATCGCCTTTGTCTTTTCAAAAAGGAATCGCAATGATTGGATGGGATTTGTTTTCAGGTATAGGCGGCGTTAAATGTGGGATGACCTTAGCGGGTATTAAACCTGTGTTGGGCGTCGAGTACGATCCCCGCGACCCCAAACTCTCCGATGCTTTTATTAAAATTCATCTAATGAACGGCTGGCAAGGAACCCGGCTGGAAACCGTGCAAGAATTCGCAGATTGGGGATGCCCTGGTTTGCCTCGCAATGCCCAAATAGCACACATATCCCCTGTTTGTGCAGACTACTCAGCAGCCACGTCCGGCGCGCCTAGAAACGAAAATAAAGCCATGATCCTGGCATCTATGGACGCGATCGAGATAGGGAGACCACGGTGCTTTACACTCGAACAGGTTCCCATGTACAGAAAATCACCTGAGTTTGCTTATATGAAAGACCGGGCGATCGCGCTAGGCTACACAGTCAACAGCACCGTTTTAAATATCGGATCACCTTTTGGACAATCGCGCGTCCGGCTTATTGTCACGGCTGCGCTGCATGGCAATTGGGAATCGCCGCTGCAACCTGCTAGCCATGACTGGTATGAGGTAATCGAAGATTTGATACCCGCGTTTGCCCCGATCGTCCCAACACAGCGGCAACAGCAATCCGTGCTATGTTGGCAAGCGCGGAATCCGGATCAAATTAAAAGTCCTCTCTATGTAGAGCGTGTGACTTGCGGCGAAAAACCCAAAACCCGCGGGCGATCGGAACTGATCCCCACTCTGATTAAATCTAAATTTAGAGACGGCGCGGAAAATGGGCGATCAAAAATATCGTGTCTGTATTTTCCGGATACAGGAAATTGGCTCAATTTCAATATAGAGGCTCACGCACGGCTATCTGGTTTCCCGGACACATTTAGGTATCCAAACATACCTAGATTTATTGGCGCTGGTTTTGGTTACAGCGTCCCGCCCCTGTTCTATGCCGCGTTACTGAAGACTATGCCCAAATAATCCCAACAATGGGAATACCGGAAAATACTTTTAAAACTTTCCGGTATTCTCAATCAGGCATGGTATACTATAATAAGACAAACAAAGAGACACAAGAAAAATGAAAACCAACACAGTCACCATCACACTATTCCCGACCTATAAAGAAATCAGTGTACTCCCGGTGTACTTCGGAGGCAAGGGTTATCAGGCTGTTTTCGAGAATAGCATTGTAAGCGAATCCTATGATCGGGATCGCGAAAATCTTGAGTCAATGGTCACTAAATTTATTGATGTCAGCTTGAACGGCATTAAGGGGCGATCGGCTGCTAAGACCAAACTGCAAAAAATCAATTTCCTGCTAGAACACGGCTGCGGCTATTATTTCAGCTCTAACGGCAAAATTACCCGCAAGGGATCGGAGCAGTCAGCAGAATGTGATTTTTACGGCAACACCACGCCGATCGCCGCCGCGCCCACGCCGATCGCAGTCAAGCCCGCGCCGATCGCCGCCGCGCCCACGCCGATCGCAGTCAAGCCCGCGCCGATCGCAGTCAAGCCCGAACCCGCGCCGATCGCCGCCAAACCCGCGCCGATCGCAGTCAAGCCCGCGCCGATCGCCACGGCAGTCAAGCCCACACCCGCCACGCCGATCGCAGTCAAGCCCGCGTTGATCGCAGTCAAGCCCGCGTTGATCGCGCAAACAGCCGCAGAAACCGCCGACCGCGCGGTAGAGGTTAACTTGCCCTACTTAGGCGACACCGTTAAATATTGGTGGAACGTACGCAACACAGACTCAGATAATGTATCGGTAGTTGCCGATCGCCGCGACCCGGCTCAGGCGACCAATTATTACTGCTACGGTAGTGATGCCATCAAAGTAGCAAGCGCGACCAACTACAAAATCACTGAGATCCGGATGTGGGGGAACCTGATCCCGGTGTTTACACTTCCCGAATCTGATATGAGACTGCTGACAGAGACTTTAAAGACCGCCGGAATCACACTCACGGTCTGGCACTAATTCCCATTGTTGGGAATATCGGAAAATAGTTTTAAAACTTTCCGGTATTCCCTAGTGGGGATGGTATACTATAATAAGACAATCAAAACAAACACAATCAAAACAAACACAAACAAACAAGGAAACAAAGATAATGAAGAACAACGAAATCAATGCAGCGATCGCAGCAATGAAACTAGCCAAAACTTACAGACAGAAACAAGCGGCACTCAAAGTCGGGCGATCGGCGGGGATGGCGGTTAACGTACCTTTAAACGCTACAGAATCCACGCTTGCAAGTGAAATCGATCGGCTTGTTGCAGGTTACGGCGCGATCGTCAAAACCAATAGCAAGCGCGCAAAAATCGACCGGGCGATCGGCAAGGTTCGCAGTCAAAACGCGGGGATCATTGCTGATAATACCGATATGCCTCATGTTTGGGATGACACTCGCCCGATCGCCGAAAAATTGTGGCAGCTAGCTAAGGCGGCGCGCGGCGCGGGGATCACCTTCAAGAAAGAAGGCGGCGTTTATGTCACCTATGCAGGCGACGCTGCACGGGCGATCGGATTGCTCAATCTACCATCGACTAACCGCCACGGCGTTCTAACTGCCAGTTTTAGCACCACGCAAGAATCTGTCATCCGCGATCGGGCTAAGGCGGCGGGGATCACTCTGCATATTGTTTAGGATTAATCCTGATGTCTCATTATGGGATGGTATACTATAATGAGACAGATAACAGAGAGACAAAAAATGCTTCAATACCAACTACTGCAACTAATCGCTACCTACTCAGACGAATCCCTGCAAGATATCTACAGACAAGCTAGAAGCCTATCTAACCAGGCGATCGGCCCGACTGGCACTACCGGGATCACTCAGCAAAACTCATTCTATGATGCCGATATTAAGGGTATGGTAGAACACTCGACATTTTTAGACTGGGCGCAACGTCAAGACAAAGCATCTAAAGTCAAATATTCGCGCCCGGCTGTAATGTACTCCCATATCGCGGTAGTAGTAGCAATGGGAGACCTTAGCGATCTCTATAATGATGATGAACCGGACGATTTTGGAGACGGCGACGCTGATCCCCGCGACTTAGGCTGCGTCCGCTGGCTGGCAGTAGTAGCCGATATGTTAAACCTCTCGATCGACCAATTCTACAAAGTGCTGTACAGCAAGAAACAAGTCAAAAAAGCTAGCCCTAAACTCCGCAAGTAACGCTATTATGGCTCGATCGCACTCAAGACTAAACGCGCGATCGGGCTAAGCTCTAACTGAGAAACCGGGATATATTCCCAGTGTTGGGAATCTCAAAAATACTTTTCAGATTGTCCGGTATTCTCGATTAGATATGGTATACTATAATAAGAACACAGAGACAAAGGAAACAAAGACCATGAAAACTACAACAACCGCTACAACCGCCCGCCCGATCGATAGCTACTACACCCAAAACCTCGCAGTAGTTGAGTCTATGTCTGTCAAGGACATGACTTGGTTCCTCAAGAGTGCTGAAATAAAAGGACGCTCTAAAGCAACGACCCGCGCTCTTAAAATCGACTTGATTATGACTGCTTATTATGGCTACCCTACAGCCCCGATCGCGCCCAAAGCGCCCAAAGCACCCAAAGCTAAGAAAGAACCCGTAACACGCGCTAGTCTAGCAAAAGTTGCCAACATTTACGGCTGGGAAGTGATAGGCAACGGGGATCAGTTCATCATTCGTCACGAGCGCGCCCGCGCCGATCGTAACATGGCAACGGCTAAGACTCTACCCGCAATCTCCAAAAAACTGAAAAATATCATCAGTGAGTTTGAATGCCTGACAGTCGATAATCGCGCCTCCGAGTTCTACAGCAAGTATTACGCTTAAGCGCGTTCGCCTCGATTTAATCGGGCGAGCGATCGCCCCGCTATTCCCAACAATGGGAACTATCCGGGATTAACTATTCAGCATTGTAGTATATAATAAGGAGGACAAACAACGCGGGGATCAATCATGACGTTAACGCCGATCGCAAGCAACAATCCAGTCAGGCGGTTTGAATCAGGGGACGCTAATAGCGCGATCGTTGTAAACGTACCCGCGCAAGGATTTTTAAACCAGGCATTAGCTATAAGTGTACAATTAGAGGCGATCGTAGCGACACAAACGACGATCGGGACGCGCTTAACACAGTTGGCAGACGCGATAAGTCTCAAAGACGGGGCGATCGCACTCAGGAATAATCTACAGTCTGAACGCAGCCAGTCGGCAACGGCAGACACTCAGGCATCAACAGTCGAGTCGGGGATCAATACATTAACTAGCACAACTACAACAGAGGCTAATAGAGTTGCGGGGATCAATACAAAGCTAGATTCTATTACTCCATCGACTTACCAGGCTTTTAACTCGAATTTAAGCGCGATCGGCGCTGCGGCGGCGAGTGCCAGCAATTACCTATACAGCGATCCTAGTGCAATTATCAGTTATGCTACACCACAACTCAGCACGGGGACTAGAATGCGAGATGTTATACTGCAAGCAACACTAGCAGCAAGCGCGGGATCACCTTCGATCGCGGGTGATGTTTGGGTTAACTTGCCATTACTTCAAACACTCAACAATGCTAGCAACGTTGTGAGCTACAACAGCGCTACACGCAATCTCACGTTAAGTGCAGGGGAATACTCGATCGAGGGCTATATCGTAGCTACTAACACCCAGTTAGTGCAGATGTCATTATTGCAAGGTTCTACTCGATACTTAGGATCTAGTGGTAAAGGTACTGACAATGCAGGAGTTATAGGGAGCGATCGCCTTAGCATCTACTCGCATCTAATGACATCATTTAGTATTAATAGCACTCGTGTATACAACGCCCAAATATTCTTAAGTAGCGGCGCAATCATATCGAGTAGCTTAGGGGAAACAACGCCCTGGGCATTCTTGCGCGTTAGACACTATCAATAGGTAGGTTATAGCGCGCGATCGTGCCTACACGCGCGCGCTAGGCATGGCTAAGGCATAGCTAAGGCAAGGCAAGGTAAGGCATGGCTAAGGCAAGGCAAGGCATGGCTAAGGCAAGGCAAGGCATGGCTGAGGCAAGGCAAGGCATGGCATGGCTAAGACAAGGCATGGCATGGCTAAGGCAAGGTATGCTCTAACGTGCGATCGTGCCTACACGCGCGCGCTAGGCATAGGTGCATGGCATAGGTGCATGGTAGGGGAGGGCTAAGGTAGGTAGGTATAGGTATATGTGGTATAGGTGGTATAGGTGCAATGATAGGGTGAGGGCGATCGAAATCAAAAATCAAAATCAAAAACTTCAAACAAAAACTTCAAACAAAAACTTCAAACAAAAACTTGAAAACAAAAACTTCAAACAAAAACTTCAAAACAAAAACTTCAAAACAAAAACTTCAAAACAAAAACTTAACATCAAGAAAAGATTAGCTTTGAGTTGCTATGTAGTACCTCACCCCCCCTCACTAGCCC
>CASBRC010000405.1 GCA_949128015.1 Synechococcales cyanobacterium PMM_0003 | reverse complement strand
TGCCTAGTAGTCGTTAAATGTGTCACTGCAATTTATCAAAAGGTAACTTAGCCATACTTCATATTGTCAGGCTTAATCAGCTATTCGTATCATCTGTTTGCAATTAAATTAGATGATTTTTTAAAGATAATTAAATAAAAGCAATAAAATTAGAGATTTAACTTTTCTCAACTCCTAATTTACAGTCTTTTACTTAGGTGGGCGGCGGCGTTGTAAAAAGTCTGGAATATCCAGTCCTGGTTTACTAAGTTTAATCTCAGATGGCGATGTACTAGGCATCGAAGAGGTTGACGCTCTTGTCGGATTAGGCGGTAATGGTGGAGCTTTTCTAGAAATTTGTGGTGGGATCGCTGGATGCGTTTTAGGAGCAAAACCCGTAGCAATAACTGTAATCCGAATCTCGCCTTCCATCTTAGGATCGATGACTGCACCGAAAATGATATTGGCATTTTGATCGACCACCTCATAAATTGTCTCGGCAGCAGCGTTGACTTCATGGAGTGTCATGTCTTCTCCTCCTGTGATGTTGAAGACAACACCGCTAGCTCCTTCGACTGAAGTTTCTAGTAAAGGAGAAGAAATAGCAGTCATGGCTGCTTCTCTAGCTCTAGACTTGCCTGAACCAATACCAATGCCCATCATCGCTGAACCTGCATCCGCCATAATTGCTCTAATGTCAGCAAAGTCAACGTTAACTAGCCCAGGGATCATAATAATATCGGATATGCCCTGTACGCCTTGACGCAGAATATCGTCAGCGACTCGAAAAGCCTCTTGGACTGGAGTTTGCTCAGAAATTACTGAGAGAAGCTTATCATTGGGGATCACAATCAGAGTGTCCACACGGCTCTGTAAACCTGCAATTCCTTCTTCGGCTTGCTGTCCTCGGCGACGACCTTCAAAGGTAAAGGGGCGAGTCACAATACCTACAGTGAGTGCACCCGCTTCCTTGGCTACTTCCGCGATAATTGGCGCGGCTCCTGTACCTGTCCCGCCACCCATACCTGCGGTGATAAATACTAAGTCGGCTCCTTCAACGGCGGCGGCAATATCATCACGGGATTCTTCAGCAGCTTTCTGCCCGATCGCAGGATTACCACCAGCACCTAAACCTCTGGTCAGCTTTTGACCCATTTGAAAGCGTTTAGAGGCGGATGACTGAAGCAAAGCTTGAGCATCCGTATTAAACGACCAGAACTCGACACCGAGAACTTCACTGGCGATCATACGATTTACAGCGTTGCCACCGCCGCCGCCTACACCAATTACCTTGATTTTTGCAACACTGCCCAACATGATATTATCCGTTTTTACGTCAATGCCTAACTGCTGCTTCATACGATTTTGAGAGTGACTTAGGTGTAGTCTAGAGTTATTTGAAAACTCAGAAAGTTCATCCATTTGCACGTCTACTTCTCCGTTTTCCGAACCATTTGAGTCCAAATCTGACCAGTCATTTTGAGATGTCATTTATCAAGGATTTCATAAATAGAATCGTTTTACTGATGCTCTCTAGATTTTGTTAAGCTTAAACCCCATTCGAGTTAGAAGTTCGAGTAACGGTTTAAACCTACCAGAAAAAAATAATAATAGCCTTAAAACGACAATTTAAGATTTTGTTTCAGAAGATTTATCTTTTGATGGCATATTCATTTCTAAAATTGGATTGCTAGGTTGGCTGATATCAATATGTCTAAAACTCTTTGATTTCAGTTTGTCGGGCAATGTTCTCAGCCGATCAAGTGTCTCTAACTGTGTCGTAAAGAGTGAAGGCTTGTATGTGCCAAAATATACCAGCCCTAGCTCTGTGGTCAAAATCAGATTTGATTCATCGCGGGCATCTACTTGCGATACTTTGACCTGACTTTGGCTGATTTGTCGGTAAAGGGTTGACCATTGAGCGATCGCCCCATTACTTGGCTCTAAAACCATGAGATTGGGTTTGGTAATATTTGACGGATAAGCTTTTACTGATATCCATATACCTTCAGTATCTAAAAATCCTTGCTGACCTTTGCGTGTAGAGTTAGCGATCGGCAATCGTTCTTGGACTTGGATAGTTAATTTTGACGGAAAAATAGTTCGTGAAACTAAAACCTTAGAAACTGGGGCATTTGTCTCAAGCTGGGTTGCGATCGCTTGGGGTTGAATTTGGAAAATCAACTGAGGATATGGAATTGCTAGGGCTTTCTTGATAGTTTCTTTGGAGAGCAGGTTGTTACCCTCAATTTCAATTTGGTTGGCACTCCGTAACTGCCATTCTGGGAGCATAGCCACCCAAAGCATCGCGCCTGTAAGCCCTGTAATAAATGTTAACTGCCAAATACGTTGAAAGATGCGAAGGCGGCGTTGTTTTCGCAGCAGTTTGCGGCGGGCCACATAGTCTGCCTCTCCAATGGAGATAGGGAATTCAAGCGTCATCTTTGCTCCTGCCTGCTGATACTACTAGGAGTCAGATGATGGGCTACTAGCAAATTGTCGCTCTAGCATAGCAATGATCTCTTCCCGTCGGGTAGAAATAGTTAAGGGATCATTAGATGTGGGGCGTAAAAACATCACTTGTTCTGTACGCTTATAGTTTGATATTTGCTTTTTGTCCATTAAAGACTGAATAGCTTTTACAAAAAATATGCCTGCACTGATTACTAAAAGTACAGACACTGAGATGTAGATTATTGCTGCAATCGCCATATCTATAGTGGTTAATTCAAAAGTGCTTACATCACAATAGAGGAGCCAATTAAGTTTTTCAACTAGCGTTACAAAAATGTATAGTTTTGCTTTGCAAACCTTCATAAATCAAGGTAAAAAGTCAGCGCGTAGCGCTAATTTTTTACATAAAACCCAGATAATTTTTTAAAAATTATCTGGGTTTTATGTCAGCGCAAGGCGCTGTAAAGGTACGGAGAACGCGACAACCTCAGGCGTTTTGATGTTGCTAGGGATTCTGTATAATCAGGTTTGATTAACATTTAGTAATAATTAGGAGCTTTGCGCGATATGCAAGAGCAGGGAACGATCAGCATTCATACCGAGAATATCTTTCCCATTATCAAGAAGGCTTTATATTCAGAGCGCGATATCTTCTTGCGGGAATTGATCTCTAATGCGGTAGATGCCATTAGCAAACTCAAGATGGTGTCTTACGCGGGCGAGACTAATCACGCTGCCGAGCCAGAAATTACAGTCACAATTGACAAAGAGAAAAAGACACTTGCGATCGCAGATACTGGCATCGGCATGACGGCTGATGAAGTAAAGAAATATATTAATCAAGTTGCGTTTTCTAGCGCTCAGGAATTTGCTACTAAATATGCGAGCAGTGGTACTGGCGATCAGCAAATCATCGGTAACTTTGGTTTAGGCTTTTATTCGTCATTTATGGTGGCGAGCAATGTCGAGATCGATACTTTTTCCTACAAAGAAGGATCTGAGGCAGTTCATTGGTCTTGCGATGGTTCGACGACTTTTACTATTGATGATAGCGATCGCAATACCGTCGGTACGACAATTACTTTGACTTTGCAAGAAGATGCTGAAGAGTATCTAGAAGAGGCGGCAATCAAGCGGATGATTCGCAACTATTGCGACTTCATGCCAGTGCCGATCAAGTTGAATGATGAAGTTATTAACAAGCAAACGGCGCTGTGGGACAAGTCTCCTAAGTCGGTAACCAAAGATGAATATTTAGAATTTTATCGTTATCTGTATCCTTACCAAGATGATCCTTTGTTCTGGATTCATCTAAATACCGATTATCCTTTTGTGATTAAGGGGATTCTCTATTTCCCGAAAATGAAGGCAGACATCGATCCTAATCGTGGACAGATCAAATTGTTTTGCAATCACGTTTTTGTCAGCGACAATTGCGATGATGTGATTCCTAAGTTTTTGATGCCATTGCGGGGTGCGATCGATAGTACTGATATTCCGCTAAACGTTTCGCGTAGCTTTTTGCAAGGCGATCCTAAGGTTCGGAAGATTCAAGAATTTATTGCTAAGAAAGTAGGCGATCGCCTTACGTCTCTCTACAGCGAGTCTCGCGAAGAATTTCTGAAGTGTTGGCAAGACATCAGCATCTTTATGAAGTTTGGCTCGATGAATAGCGATAAGTTCTACCAACAAGTTAAAGAGATTTTGGTGTATTCCACGACTAGCGAAGATGAAGCTGTCAAGAGCGAAAGTGGCAATTATACGACTCTACAAGCTTATTTAGAGCGCAACAAGGAAAAACACGAAAATCAAGTTTTCTACACTTCCGATCCGATCGCGCAAGGGACTTATGTGGAATTGCATAAGAATCAAGGGCTAGAAGTGCTGACTTTTGACGCATTTATCGATAGCCATTTCATTAATTTCCTTGAGCGTGAATTTAATGACATTAAATTTGCCCGAGTTGATGCTGAGATCGACGATCGCCTTGTTGACAAGGAATCAAACACCGAAATCGTCGATCCTAAAACCAACAAAACCAAGAGCGATCATCTTCAAGACATTTTCCGTGAAGCTCTACACAAACCCAAGTTAGTAATTCGCACTGAGGCAATTAAGTCTGAAGATGCCGCTTCTGCACCTCCTGCAATCATTTTGCTACCAGAATCGGCGCGGCGGATGCAGGAAATGATGGCACTGATGCAACAAGGGACTGTTAGCTTCCCTGAAGATCATGTGCTGCTAGTAAATACAGCCCATCCGCTCATGGAAAAGTTGATTGAGCTTGATAGCAGTCAAATTCTGGTCGGTGGCAAGTCAGAATCAGGGGACTTGGCAAATTTAATTTGTACGCACGTCTATGACTTGGCGTTGATGGCGCAGAAGAGCTTTGATGCTGACAGCATGAAGGGTTTCTTGCAGCGTTCTAATCAGTTGCTAACTAAGTTGACTAGTAAAATCTAGAAACCTCACCCCCAGCCCCTCTCCTTGCAAAGGAGAGGGGAGAAGAGATTTTTTTGTAACAAAGTTAGGGCGCAAAGCGTCCTAACTTTAATTTATGGGATATAAAACGACAGTTGGTTGAAGCCCAGCTTCGACAATTTCGCTAACACCTAAAAACTTTTGATCGCGATCGCAGATCCGCACATATCCTTTCAAAAGAACTTCTTCGCTTTCAGATGGAGGACTAATCACCTGCCCCATCCGCCAACGT
>CASBRC010000404.1 GCA_949128015.1 Synechococcales cyanobacterium PMM_0003 | reverse complement strand
CGTAATTCGGTCACCCAGTTCGCAAACAAATCATCAGAGCTAATCTCGTCTAATTTTAGCCATGGATCTTGATTTGCTTCTAATTGCTTAAAAATCCAACAGGCGATCGCATCGGTAGCCAGATAAAAGCGATCACCCGATTTTGCATCTCCATGAATCTGCAAAATACGAATATTTACCGCCTGCACATTGGTTCCGATCAGCTTTGGACGATTGTTAAATTCATGACTATTTTGCAAAGGAAAGCTTTTTTGTAAACTGCGATCGCGCACCACAAATAAACAAGAATCCCCTACAGCCAGAGATTTCCAACTTAAGTCCGCAAAAACTTCTAAGCTCACAAAAGTTGCAAAAGCTCCTTCTCCTGCCTTGCGCTTGGCAAACCAAGACAAATTTTGATGCGCTAACCATTGCTGCCAAGTTGTTTGTAATGGTAATAGCCAATTTGCCGCGCAGTCATAAACCTCTTGCCAAGGCAAATCTCGATTCACAAAAGCCGTAACTAACTCCTTCGCCCATTCCCGCGCAAAGGAAGATTCCGTCGCCCCATCGGACAAGGCGATCGACACCATCGGATTACGTTTTACAAAATGCCAAATATCTTCACATTCAGCGATCGCATTTCCCGCTTTTTGGACGGAAAAACTTTGGATTAGATCAAAATGAAGTTTTTGTTTAGGATTCTGTGGCGGATTATATAAACTGCGATCGGCATATTTTCGCGCATTAGTGGCGATCGCTTTAAAGCCAAAATTTACATACTCATATGGAGAATGCAAGCCAAAAAAAGAATTAATGCGAAAAAGTTTAGACACAATTAAGTTTATGGCGATCGGCGATCCTAAGATTTAGCAAAAAGTTTGAGAACAAGGGGCTTAAGCCCCTTGCCTGTTTTGATTGTCAGGCGATCGCTAAAGAAGCAAGAGGCTGTAGAATTGAGGCACTAGGCGCAGTAAACTCACCCGTGACAACAAACTCCAGCCGCAACCGCAACCAACGCATTGTGTTGGGATCGGTCGTAATGATCGCCGCCGCAGGTTGCGGAATTTGCTTTTTAATACTTGCCATCTCAGGAGCTTCCAAAAAAGCAGGCTGCTCAACTAACCAAAAATTAATTTCCAAATTGCGAGCCTGAAAATTGCGACGACGCTCAGATAAAGTCTCTGTCAAAGGAACCCCCTCGTCTTCGCACAAATACTTACGGCTTGCTGCCACGAAATAATATTGTTGAGATTCTGACATAAGTATATTTTTAAATATATTTTTAGATGTGTTCTTAAAACTTTCTTAAAAAACTTTACCATAGCACTTTGCGCTCTTAGCAAGTAAAGACAGCACTTTCACCGCAACAGATCAAGCTGTGGAGTTAGCTCCAAAACACTACCTAAAACTAAATCTGCACCACTTTTTTTAAGCAAATCAGTATAGCGATCGCGTAAATCTTCTGTCACATGCGGCGGGATCACACCAACTGCCACATATTCGTAATTAGGATCGTAGGCTCGCGCCTTAACCACTGTCAGCATATCCGCCACCGTGTCACCGACATACACAACAACCTTTGTAGACTTCTTGCTTTGCTTAAGCTCAATTTGCTTTACCGCTAATAACAGCCCCGTAGGATCGGGTTTACCAGCCGCATCTTCCATCGCTATTAGCACAGGTTGATCGATTGCCAAGCGTTGCAATACATAACTAGCGGAAGCTCGTGTTGCCCCACTAAAGAATCCCCAACCAATTGCTGCCGCCGACAACTCTTGAAAATATTCTCTGGTCGCAATCAGAGGCTCTAATGCAATATATCCATCTGACCAGTCAGAATTACTGCCACGATAACGACCCTGAAAATACTCCACGATCGCCTCATGGGATACTTGGCTCTCTTTTCCCAACTCATGAAAATATCGCTTGATTAGCTCCTGCGAAGCTTCCCAGTCATTATTCCAGCTCCCTTCAGCCTTTAATTCGTCGATTTCTTCAGAGGTAGGACGATAAGCAGCATTTGCCAACTTCTTCACAAAATACTCAACCGTATCTGCTAATGCTCGGCGATAGGAACCAGAGACATCGCGAATCACGCCATCAATATCAAATACAAAAATACTTTTACCCAATCGTTGTGAATCAATTTTAGATGTTTCAATCATGTTATAGTCCAAGATCGCTACTTTAATATGTAATTTAATTTTTGTTGGAGGTAGGTAGCATTGTCCCAGTTTATTCTAAAAATCTTATGGTTAGAGAATAACGTAGCTCTTGCCGTCGATCAAGTCGTTGGCAAAGGTTTCAGCCCTCTCACCAAGTATTTCTTCTGGCCCCGTGATGATGCTTGGGATCAACTTAAATCAGAAATGGAAAGCAAGCCTTGGATTGCCGATCAAGATCGGATCGAGATTTTAAATAAGGCAACCGAAGTAATTAATTACTGGCAGCAAGAAGGCAAAAATCGCCCGATGACAGAGGCTCAAGGTAAATTCCCTGATGTCATATTTACTGGTAGTAACTAGACTAGTAATTATCTCGCAAAAAAATAAAGGCAGTGCTAAGCACTGCCTTTATTTTTTTGCGAGATGTGTTTAGCACCTCTTATTTAGCTATTGATCAAGATCAGGCATCGAAAGTACAGCCTCAGTCTTACGGTCAATACCTTTTTCAAAGCCAGCAACTGCTGCGCGAGCGCGACCAGCGTGCCATAGGTGACCGACTAAGAACATGAAGGACAATACGAAGTGCGAAGTAGACAACCAAGAACGAGGAGAAACAAAGTTTACCGCGTTGATTTCAGTGATGACACCACCTACTGAGTTCAAAGAACCTAAAGGAGCGTGAGTCATATATTCCGCAGCGCGACGTACTTGCCAAGGCTGAACGTCATTCTTAAGTTTATCAATATCCATTCCGCTAGGACCACGGAGAGGCTCTAACCAAGGACCACGGAAATCCCAGAAACGCATGGTTTCACCACCAAAGATGATTTCGCCAGAAGGAGAACGCATCAGGTACTTACCAAGCCCAGTCGGACCTTGAGAAGTTGCAATATTTGCACCAAGCTTTTGGTCACGCACAAGGTACGTAAACGCTTGTGACTGAGAAGCTTCAGCAGCAGTAGGACCAAAGAACTCACTAGGGTAAACGGTGTTGTTAAACCACACAAAGCAAGTAGCGATAAACGCCATGAAGCTCAATGCGCCCAAACTGTAAGACAGATAAGCTTCACCAGACCAAACGAGTGCGCGACGCGCCCAACCGAAAGGCTTAGTGACAATATGCCAAATACCGCCGCCGATACAAATTAAGCCGATCCAGATATGTCCACCGACTACATCTTCAAGGTTATTAACACCAACGATGTTGCCTTCACCGCCAAAGGGTGAATTAAGGACATATCCAAAGATGACAACTGGATTAATCGTAGGATTAGTGATCACACGTACATCGCCACCACCGGGAGCCCATGTGTCGTATAGCCCACCAAAGAACATGGCTTTGAATACGAGCAGAAGTGCGCCACAGCCCAACAAGATCAGGTGATACCCGATAATATTGGTCATTTGGTTCTTATCTTTCCAGTCGTAGCCAAAGAAAGAAGAATAATTTTCTAAAACTTCAGGTCCGCGCAAGGCGTGGTAAATACCACCAAAGCCTAGTACAGCCGACGAAATAAGGTGTAAAACACCAACTACGAAGTAAGGAAAAACATCAACAACTTCGCCGCCAGCACCAACACCCCAACCTTGGGTCGCAAGGTGTGGCAGAAGGATGAAGCCTTGCTCGTACATTGGTTTTTCGGGAACAAAGTGCGCAACTTCAAATAAAGTCATTGCGCCAGCCCAGAATACGATCAAACCTGCATGAGCAACGTGTGCGCCCAGCAGTTTGCCAGAAAGGTTAATGAGTCGTGCGTTGCCAGACCACCAAGCAAAGCCCGATGAATCCTGTGTACGCCCGCCCACTCCTAGCGAGTTTAAGTTAATGGTCGTCGTCACGAGAAGTTATCTCCAGAAAACTTTTTATAGGTTTTAAAGTGCAAATCAGCAAATAATTTTTTAGCTATCAGAAATCAGCTTGGTAGCTGCTAACGTCTAGAGGTTTGATGAAATCATCATAATCTAAAAACTAGTCGAACTGAGCTGATATCTAATAGCTAATTAAGTCAGAAAATTTATACGGCGCAATGCGCCGTATAAATTTTCTGGAAAGGATTTTAAAGTGCGTTACCGCGAGGTAATACTTCTTCAGGGAATATGAAGTTTTCGCCTGGTTGGTCTTGAGGAGCCATCCATGCGCGAATACCTTCATTCAAGAGCAAGTTCTTGGTGTAGAAGGTCTCAAATTCTGGATCTTCTGCGGCGCGGACTTCTTGAGATACGAAGTCATAAGCACGCAAGTTCAATGCTAGTCCGACGATACCAACGCTGCTGAACCAAAGTCCAGTTACGGGTACAAATAGCATGAAGAAGTGCAACCAACGCTTGTTAGAGAAAGCAATACCGAAGATTTGGCTCCAGAAACGGTTAGCTGTAACCATGGAGTAGGTTTCTTCAGATTGAGTTGGGTTGAAAGCTTTGAAGGTGTTAGAGCTAGTGCCTTCGCCATCTTCAAACAAGGTGTTTTCAACTGTTGCACCGTGAATTGCACAGAGCAATGCGCCACCGAGGATACCTGCTACGCCCATCATGTGGAAGGGGTTAAGTGTCCAGTTATGGAAACCTTGGAGGAATAAGATGAAACGAAAAATACCAGCTACGCCGAAGGTTGGGCCGAAGAACCAACCAGATTGACCCAATGGGTACATCAAGAATACGGATACGAATACGGCGATAGGGCCAGAGAATGCGATCGCATTATAAGGACGGATTCCGACTAGACGGGAGATTTCAAATTGACGTAGCATAAAGCCAATCAATGCGAACGCGCCGTGAAGAGCAAGAAATGTCCACAGACCGCCAATTTGACACCAGCGAGTAAAGTCGCCTTGTGCTTCAGGTCCCCAAAGTAAAAGCAAGGAGTGACCAACGCTCAATGGGGGAGAAGATACTGCTACGGTCAAAATGTTGCAACCTTCGAGGAAGCTAGAAGCGAGACCGTGGCTGTACCAAGACGATACAAAGGTGATACCTGTAAACCAGCCACCAATAGATAAAAATGCGGTGGGAAATAGCAATAAGCCACTCCAACCAATAAATACGAATCTGTCGCGTTTTAGCCAGTCGTCGATGACATCAAACCATCCTCTTTCGACTGCTTGCGACCTGCCCATTGCAATGGTCATAATTTTAAATCCTGCTTTAACTAAGAATATTTATATGGATTTCAAAACAGCTTAACACATCTTTACGTTTGCCTTCTTATAAAATACTTAATAACCTCAAACTATTGCTAAGCAATGGTTTGAGATAGATTTACAAAGTATATCAACTCGACAACAAATCTTAAAAAAGTATTAAGTCATATTGCATCTGTGCCTTGAGGGATAGGTACTAACAAATTAATATATTGATTAATAATATAGCAGCATCAAATCAAGTCATTTCAAAAACGTAGAAAGAGGGAGAAGTTTGGTTTTGTATCTACGCTAATAGACTAAGTATTTATACTTATTAAATGCTTAGAAGTGAATCTGGCGATCGCGCTCGCAACCCGATCTGTAAAAAAAGGCAGTATTAATCCAGCAGCAAAAATAAAAGCCATAATGCTAGCTAGACAGATCCGAACCCTGAGGTAATCATGTCTAAGATGAATTCTGTGCAAGATGCGATCGCAGAAAATATCGATTGAAAAATTGGCTGTGAATAATTAGCTGTGAACAAAATTAGTGATTTGAATAATGCTGGAAATACCTAATGTTATCAAAGGAATATTGATCTTAGTATTTATATTCTTACCTATTGAAAAAATATTCGCAGCTCATCAACGAAATCTATTTCGAGAAGGTTGGTTTACAGACCTTTGTTATTATTTTTCAGGTTATTTTATTGGTCATGGTACAACTAGTTTATTAATTGTATTTGCATTGCTGAGTCAAAGATCAATGCCGATACTATCTAGTTTTATTAGTCAACAACCCCTTGTTTTACAAGTTACTGTTGCTATATTCATTGGCGATCTTAGTTTTTATATTATTCATCGACTGATGCATACTGTGCCTTTGCTATGGCAGTTTCATGCTATTCACCATAGTTCTACGAATATTGATTGGCTAGCTACAGTTCGTGTACATCCTTTCGAGCAAATTTTAACGAAAGCTTGTCAAATGATTCCACTATATTGGTTAGGATTTTCGACTGAGACCTTGGCAATTTATGCGATTTTCTCTAGTGCGATCGCATTTTTTATCCATGCCAATATTCGAGTTAGGTTTCCAATTTTAAAATGGATTATTGCCACGCCAGAATTTCATCATTGGCATCACGATCGCTATCCAAAACTATACGCTCAAAATTTGGCTGTGCAGTTGCCATTTATTGATTATATATTTGGTACTTTCTATATGCCTGATCGTGAATTACCAGAGCAATATGGAACAGAATTAAATACTAAGACAAGTTATTTTGACTATTTTATTTATCCATTTAAAAGTTTATTGAAAAGCTTATTTATAGCTGTCGCTAACTGTGTTAGGACATAAAATCCAAAAGAAAGGCGGCGCTCCGCGCCGCCTCTCTCTTTTGGGTTTTGAGTTGTCTTGACACCAGTGGCGATAGCTATAAAAGTAAGAAAACCTAATTAAATTGGTAAGAGTAAGCTTGTACTACGACCTGAAGGGCGTGAGGTAGGCTTTACGGGTTAAAAATATTTTGTAAGTTTTGTCAGCCAAATAAAAAAGCGCCGTATCCGACGCTTTTAAGTTTTTTCTTTTTAAGTCGGGATGATAGGATTCGAACCTACGACATCCTGCTCCCAAAGCAGGCGCGCTACCAAGCTGCGCTACATCCCGTTG
>CASBRC010000403.1 GCA_949128015.1 Synechococcales cyanobacterium PMM_0003 | reverse complement strand
GAATAGCGATTACCCGTAATAAAATCGTGGTGATCGTGGCTGCGATCGCAGTTATTGCAGGACTTTACTATTTGCTACAAAATACTAAAATCGGCAAAGCGATGCGAGCAGTGGCGGATAATCCTGAACTGGCTAAGGTCGCAGGGATAAATGTTAATGCAGTAATCATCTGGACATGGGTAATTGCGGGTGGTATGACTGCCTTTGGTGGCAGTATGTATGGCTTGATTACTAATTTGCGTCCAAATATGGGCTGGTTTTTGATTTTGCCAATGTTTGCGGCGGTGATTCTGGGTGGAATTGGCAATCCCTATGGTGCGATCGCAGGCGCGTTGATTGTCGGTATTTCTCAAGAAGTTGCGACTACTTGTCCTGCGGTATTGGGAGAATTCCAGAAATATTGTATTGGCACAGAATATAAACTGGGTGTGGGTTTGGTAATTATGATTTTGGTATTGCTCTTCAAACCGCAAGGTTTATTTAAAGGAACGATATAAAAACCCAAAGCCCAAAAAAGGTGTGGCGCACGCTGAGCGTGCGCTACACCTTTTTTAGTTGGCGAATTCGCCTAGGCAATCCATCAATTCGCCGACCACAATTGGTTTACTGAGATATCCATTCGCGCCTAGGCTGATTGCTTTTTGTCGATGCCGATCGCCTGTGCGTGAAGTTAGCATCACCACAGGCAGCGTATACCAGAGATCGTGATTGCGAATAGTTTGGAGCAGATTAAATCCATTAACTCTTGGCATTTCCACATCAGAAATCACCATGGCAACTTTTCCTTGAATCCGATTAAGCACGTCGATCGCTTCTTGACCATCACGACATGCCATTACTTCAAAATCCAACTGTTTTAACAGTCGTTCAAGCATATTGCGAGTAGCGATCGAATCTTCAGCAATTAAAATTGTTTTGACTGAATTTTGATTTATTTCTAGGCTGTTTTTTGCACCATTATTCGACACTTGATTGGAGCGTTTATTATTATTTTGGAGATGTCTAGTAATATTTTCTTGTATCAGCAAATCTAAATTATCAGGAATTAAAACAGGTACAACTTGTCCTGTTCCTAAAACTGTACAGCCCGCTAGATAGCTTGGAGTAATGACACTACGATCAAAAGGTTTAAGAATTAATTGACGTTCTTCAATAAGTGCATCGATGGCTACAGCGATCGGTAGGTCATTACGATTAAGAACTAAACAAACTTTAGAGTTTAATGATTCACTGTTTTGAGAGCTATAATTTAGAGCTTGTGTAAGGTGTAATAACGGGATAAACTTTTTTCGCCAAGCAATTTCTGGTGAATTATCTTGATTAGAAATTTGGGCTTCAGCATAGGAGAAAATATCTAATACTTCACTTGCAGGAATGGCAATCAGATTTTCGCCGATCGCACAGATGAGTAAAGTCATCAGACTTAAGCCAAGTGGTAAACGAATCGTAAAATTCGTTCCCTGCCCTTGTAATGTCTCAACTTGGATATTGCCCCGCAACCGATTGATTTGCGATCGCACAATATCTAAGCCCATACCGCGCCCAGAGATATCGCTAACAATATTGCGGGTAGAAAAATGGGGCTGAAAGATAAAATTGAGAATTTCTTGACGAGGGATTTTACTTATTGGGATTTCAGATGGACAAATATTCTTCTCAACGGCTCTTGCATAGACTTTATGGAGATTAATACCATCCCCATCATCTTTGAGTGCAATTATCACTTGATTCCCAGAAATAACGGCACTAAGGGTAAGAATAGCGACTTCTGATTTGCCCAATGACAATCTAGTTTCAAGGCTTTCTACACCATGATCAAAGGCATTTAACAACAGATGATTAAGTGGTGTTTGTAACTGCTCTAAGATAACTTGGTCAATGAGAACATCTTCTCCATTAATTACTAATTCGACTTGTTTGTTATAGCGTTGGCATAGGCGCTTGAGCTGCGGTAGAAAGCGATGAGCAAGGGTTTTAAAAGGGACAAGACGCGATTGAGTAAGTTGGGCATACAGGCGATCTAAATCTTGGCGCAAGTATTCGATTTCTTCGCCCAAATCGCGATAACTAAGATCAATATCAGAACGACTTTCTCGAACTCTTAGTAGAACTTCTTGCAGATTCTGGAGAGTAGTATGGGATGTAGAATATTGGTCGAGTTCTAATTGATCGAAATCGTCAGTTTGATTGGCAGTTAAATTATTTTGAGAATGATTGACTGGAGTTGCGATCGCAAGTTGATCGTAAATCGTTTGTACTTGCTCCTGTAGAGGAATCATTTGCAATACAAGAGCCTGTAAGTTTTTATTGGTTTGACCTAATTGCTGCTGTTGTCTGAGCAATCGTTCATGACGCAAAATCATCTCAGCAACGGTATTAGTCATACCTTCAATTTGTGATGAAGGAATCCGCAAATATGAAATTGCTTCGACAGTTGGCGAGAGAATCTCTTGAGATTCGGGTATGGTTTGGATTTTGTTGACAACTTTCTCTTCAAGGATAGGGTTAGCTATTACTTGAGTATTTGTCTTTCTAGATATTTCGTCAGTCTGTATCTCTATATATTGATTAGGCTCCTTTGGGGCAGGAGTGAGATATTGCGATCGCAACGATCGCAGACTAGTAATTACAACTTGAAGCTCTAATAAGAGGTTTGCGATCGCAGTCCCTTGCTGGAGATACACCTCAAATGGTTCTACTGTATTAATCAACCAATCAAGATTTAAGGTGTCACCAAGTAGCAGACATTCATCACAAAAATACTGTAGTTCTTCTCTGATTTTAGGTTCTGTTAAATTGGAAGAATTTAGCAATAATTTGGTTTCTACTTGTTTAAGACAAGCTTCTAAATCTTTCTCTAAAGAAGATATGACAATTGGACTAATCTTTGTCTGAATGACAGTATTTGTATTGATTGAAAGTTCAGTTTGAGATGTATTTTGAGGCTCACTTTTTATTAATTTAGAAGGTATATTTGTGGATTGTCCATGATTATCTTGATTATTTTCTTGAATCTTAACGATCGCTAATAATGTATCTAATCTTTGTAAAAGCTCTAGATCGATCTGAATATCAACTAATGAATTGCTGGGTAACCCAGCAGCCTGCGAAAGAACTGAAGCAACTTCATCAATGCCATGACTTAGTACTTCCGCAATCGTAGTGCGATCGCAAAACTCATTGTGTTGCAAAATCTCCAACAGATCTTCTAATTTATGAGCGAGTTTGCTCAGACTACTCAGTTCTGCGATCGCTGAGCCACCCTTAAGTGAGTGCGCTGCGTGCATTAAGAAGATATAGTCAGGATGCCCTGATTGGATTTGGGCTAAACCTTTTTGAAGATTTGCCAAATAGCTAGGGGCATCTTCTCTCAGAAAGCATTGACGAGTTTCAATGGCAATCTCATGCAAAACTTCTGGATTTAAGGTTCTCATTGGCACTGTTCAGATATTGGATATTAGATAGTAGTTGATTTTTCTAGACGGAACTGGCGTACAGATATCTGTAACTCATCAACCACACCCACAAGTACTTGCAGCGAAGCAACTACTGTCTGAGTGTCAGTGGCGGTTGACTGGGCGATCGCATTGGCATTTTCCATAATGCTGTTTACCTTCTGCGAGACTTGCGTTTGCGAAATTGTACTACTAGAAATCGTCTGCAAATAGTTATCAATCGTCTGGCTGAGATCTGCCAAATCTTTGAGTGTATCCTTAGTCTCCTCGACTGATTTCGTACCTGCGACAACTTCTGCTGTACCGACTTCCATCGCCTTTAATACTTCAGTTGTCTCATGCTGAATGTTGGTAACCAGCATCTGGATTTCTCTAGTTGCATCGGTAACTCGGTCAGCCAAACGCCTCACCTCATCCGCAACTACCCGAAAACCTTGTCCATTCTCACCAGCCCTAGCCGCTTCAATCGAGGCATTAAAGGCAAGTAAATTAGTTTTTTCGGAAATGCTGGAAATAATCGCAACAATTTGTGAAACCTCTTGCGATGATTCAGCAAGTTGTTTCATCTTCTTCGAGGTGGCTGCCACCGTAGAACGAATTGCTTTAATACTGCCGACAGTCCGATCCATTTTGGCATCGCCTTCACGGGCAGCGATCGCCGCCCGTCTTGCCATACCTGCCGCATCCTGAGCCGATTGCGCGACTTGAGCGATCGATTGAGTATTTTGTTCTACAGCTTCTAGGGCTTGAGCGATACCATCAGACTGTGCCAAAGATGCACTCGAAAATTTCTGTACCGAGTTTTCGCTTTCTTTCGCCAGAGCTTCCGCATGGATTGCTGTTGACTTAACTTCTTCTACCAACGTCCGCAATTTACGAATCGTGGCGTTAAATGCATCGGCAATCGATCCAACCACACCATCAGTTACCCTTGCTTCAGCAGTCAAGTCACCTTTTTGCGCTCCTTCGATTTCTAAGAGCAGATTGATAACTTCCCTTTGCAGCAATTCCTTCTCTTTTCGTTGAAGCTCTGCTTCCTGCGCCTTGAGTAATGACTGTTGTGCTAGAGCTTTCTCAGACACCTCAATGCTGTCTGCCATGCTATTAAACGATTGTGCTAACTCACCGATCTCATCGTTAGCAAAGATCGCGGCTCTTGCCTTGCGATCGCCTGACGCAAATTGCTTAGCGATCGGTGTGAGCGACTGTACGGGCTTAGCGACTACTCGATCCAAAAATCTTGCTAATAAAATATCCAAAAGAATTACAGTTGCCGCCGAAATACTAAGTGCAATCCATGTGTTTTTTAGCAACTCATTCATCTCAGTCTCAGGAGTTCCGCGCACTAAGATGCCGATAGGGGCATTGCTATACATGGGCACACCGCCTTTATCGGTCTCGACGATTCGATTGGGAACTGCTCTTGCCGCCATTGTGTAGTAGGTGTTTCCGACTAAAACACGACCTGTCACGGTTTTTCCATTTTCTGCCGTGCTCGCTCGGTTGAGCAAATCATCCGCCGATGCTCCTGACATTGGCATATTGACATTGCTTGCCTCAAAATTTGGCTGCTCGACTGAAGTTGCGATCGCAAATTCGCCTGAAGGTTGGCGATAGTAAACTGCGCTATAACCACCAAGTCCTTTTTTACCAGTAGCCTGTGCTGTAGAGGCGAGAGCTTTGAGGGTATTCTCCACAATTGGTGCTTTTTTATTGACGATATCCCCTGAGATCAGTACACCAATAACTTTTTGGGTAGTAGGATCTTTAACGGCAGTGGCTGTATAGCGAATGAGAGAATTGGTTGGCGTAAATCCATCAGGCAGG
Organism: Synechococcales cyanobacterium PMM_0003; assembly: GCA_949128015.1. Classification (GTDB taxonomy): domain Bacteria; phylum Cyanobacteriota; class Cyanobacteriia; order Pseudanabaenales; family Pseudanabaenaceae; genus Pseudanabaena. The sequence goes on along the minus strand of CASBRC010000403.1, from coordinate 13,604 downwards.
GGAGGAGCTTCTTTTTGAAGATCGTCAGCACTGACGATCGCCGTAGCTTTGATTTGATTGGGATCTTTGAGGATGTCGCTGACTAAATTATTTGGATCGAAGTCTTGTCCAGTGCGATCGCTATTGGCACTAACAATTACCTTCGCATCAGCACCGACGAGAGTTGCATATTCAATCTTTCTCGCCTTGATTTCATTCTCCAGAATCTTTTTCACCTGTTCTTTTAATGGTGCTGGGAGCGGCAGCTTATTGGCATAAGTACTTGCAGCACTAATTACCGCCGCATTATCTGACTGTCCCCGAAAGCCAAATCCCATCTGATTGATTTTGATGTTGTAGTTGATATCCATAACTGACACCTCAGACTGGGCCTGTTTGAATAACTGATCTTGCAGCGATCGACCAATTAAGAAAGCCCCAAAACCAACCAATGAAAGAGACAAGAATTCAGATACTAATAGAGCCGTAAACTGTTTCCGTCCGACAGGTAAATCATAGAACCACTGAAGGGGAGATGCTTTTGTCTTGGATGAAGCCTTTGAGGATTTGGTAACTCTTTTAGCTTTTTGGGGATCTCTTGCTAGTGGTGATTTTTTAGATGCAGGTGAGTAAACTTGTGAACTCGCTTGGGAATTATCTTGGGTAGATCTTGCTACAGATTGATCTTCCCTGAATGACGATGCATCTGCAATATTTTGATCTCCCCCCATGGCTTCGATCGCTTTATTTGCGATCGCGGCATAGGTGCCATCGCGATCTTCGTCAATAACTTGCTGATAAATTTCTCTAGCTGCATTTACATTGCCCTGACTCTCTAAGTCATAGGCATAGAGAATCCGAGCCATTGGATCACTAGCTTGTGAAAAATTGCTATTCCCATGCCCATTCGCAGCTAAAACAGTTGAAGTATCGTTATTTATTGTCATAGAAGTTACTAGAGTTTATATTGAATGGACAAATCTGGTTCTTTACATTTAGTAAAGATGGCATCAAACGTGGTTTCTTCAGATCCATTGTTATGCTATTGAAACGTTAACTAATTTAGCGATCGCTTCACTACTCAACACCGCAGGATTCGCCACATCAGGATTTAAGAGCCGAAACATTTCGTTCACGTTGACTATTCCGTAAGTATTGCCATCTAGCTTGGCTAAACCTGATAGTAAAGATTTAGAACGCGGGGGCAATTTGTTTGGCACAGGAAATAGCCTCTTCGTATCCAGTGTCATAATTTCTTCAATTGCCATCACTACACATGCAATGCGACGTATTCCACCATCTGGCATGGCAATACGCAGTGCGATCGCCATAATTGGTCTTGCCAAAGGGCTTGGCTGAATACCAAAAAACTTCTCCAAGTGCAGCACCCACAACAAACTGCCCCGTTGATTAGTGACACCCAGCAAACAAGAATTGACTCCTGGTATAGGACTAATATCTTGAGGTTGTAACTGCACAACCTCATCAACGTAGTCTACTGGTATGGCGATTCGCAGTAATGATGAAACCCTAAGTCGGCAATATTCTTGAATCATAGAAGTGTTCTTAAAGAGCTTGTCAAAAAGATTTTGATATTAATACGACTTACGCAAAAACGCCTGAAAGCCTTAATTATTCGTAGGGGCAATTCATGAATTGCCCCTACATTTCGTAGCTGATGCGTAAGTCTTAATTAACGTGCTGATAAACTGTATCCAATAATTGTTTTGGAGCGAATGGCTTAGTTAAATACGCATTCCCGCCCTGCCGCAAAGCCCAAAATTTATCGAACTCTTGATCCTTAGAAGTACAAAAGATGATGGGAATTTCTTTCAATTCATCCTGATTACGAATAGTTCGACATAGATCTAAACCGCTTTGCCCCGGCATAATTACATCTAAGACAATCAGATTTGGTGACGTATGATTCGATAACCATTGCCATGCGTCTTCAGCATTTCCTTGCAAAATAACATCAAAGCCAGAGCGAGATAGCAAACTGGAAATAAGTTTTTGCTCTGCATGTCCATCTTCGACAACAAGTACTGTTTTCATAGTGTCTTCAATTATTTTTGATCTTAATTAACTTTGAGAATTCTAGGATGTTAAGGAAATGTCACTACTAAGTTGATTACTTAGATTCCTATTGTTCTGGAGTAGACGCTGAACCTTAGTAATTAGTTTTTCAGCATTTACTGGTTTAGTAATATAGTCATTTGCCCCCGCTAGTTGTGCGCGCATCCGATCAATGATCCCATCTCGACCTGTAAACATGACAATTGGTACATTTCGCATATGACGTGATTGACGTAACATCGTACAAAGTTCATACCCATCAATTTCAGGCATAGTGATATCCATTAAAATCAATGCTGGTTTTTGGCGGACTAACGAGGTAAGACAACTGGTGGGATCGGTCATCCCCAATACTTGAAATCCAGACATTTCTAATACCATTTTTACTTGACGTTGTACTGTATGACTATCATCAATACAAGCAATCAATGGACCAGTGGGGTCTTGAAGTGCGATCGCAGAACTTGTTAATGCTGGCAAAACCTCCAAAATGTTATTGATGATCAATGGAATCAAGCAAGCTAATAGAGTATGTGATTCTATTTTGAGTTGGAGGCAAATTTCGTAGATGCTAAGTTTCCGTTCTAAGATGTCCAGCCAAACTGTTAGGTGCACCTTTTGTAAGGTCATATTTTGAGATAATGCAATCTCCTTTTGAGTATTTGTGGCAATATTATCAGCATTTTCCCAAAAGTTGCTGAAATCTTTAACTTTATTGCGATCAAGATAGATTCGCGAAAAAGGTGAAGAAATTTGGGAATGTAGTTTTTGCCAAAATCTAACATGGCTGGCGATTGGCTTGATTAAGTCAGTTAATGGGGCAGCAATTAGTACGGGTTTTACACAGATATTGGGTTCAAATTTTACATAGGCACTTGGATGTGAAATAGCATGGATTAGAGCTTCTCTAGATAGAGTGAGAAGAATTCGACGAAAGTCAGTAAGGGACAAATTATGTTCTACTTGCCATTCGTAAAGGCTCTCATATTCCGACATGTCGGAATTGAATTTTGGTAATGGCAGATTAGAGTTTATTTGTTGCCACAGTAAAGCAAAGCGTTCAGGGCTATGATCAATTGTTGTGGCAAAATATAGGCGAGATCCCCCAACATACAATCGCCAACCGATGGATTCATCTTGAGGAATTGATATCGACAAACATCCAGTCAGCTCTCTTTGAGCAATAACCTGCAATGATTTGTATGGATTGTTGAGTCTAACTTGCATGCACTTGAAGTACTAAATTTATCTAAATCACCAATATGAAATTAAAGTTCCCTTTGATGGAACTCCAGCTACTATCCCCCGACTCAGAACAGATGTCTCAAACTAAAAAAATTTAATATTTTAATATTTTAGCAATCCACTATAACCACAATATGTAGAATGTGTTGTGCTGCGTTGTATTCTATGATACCTAATGTTTTTTGTTTAAGCTAATTTTCACTAATTGCTCTATATATAGTTTTCGCCATGTATGTTATGTAGGCAAGCATAGTTAAACCAAAAGCCCAAAAAGCTACAGCTTTTTGAATGCTTAGCCTGAAATAATCTGGTTCAATTTCTTAACAAGTTCTTTTTCTCGATACGGCTTACAAAAATAAGCATTCGCACCGAGATCTAGAGCCAATTTTTGATCATTTTCATTGTTCTTAGCGGTAAGTACGACGATTGGTAAATTTTGGAGATCCAGATCATCACGAATATTTGATATGAGCTTGAATCCATCCATGTGAGGCATCTCTAGATCGGTAATTACCACATCAACATTTAGTCTTAGTTGTAGACATTCTTTGAGAAATGCGATCGCATCCTTGCTATCCTGAACTTGCTCAGTCAAAAATCCTGACTTAGTGAGCGTCATCGCTAGATAGCGGCGAATATTAGCTGAAGACTCGACAATCAGAACTCTGGGCTGATGCGATCGCCTTGTTTGAGCGTTTACTAGTTCACTAGTAAACAGTCCTGAACTTTCTAGATTCTCAGGTTCAGGAGATCGCTCTAAACTACTTTCTGTAAATCGCTTTGTTGACAAGTATAGTTTGGTTAGAGTCGGCTCTAGAGTCGAATCTCCCACATTAAAAAAATCAGATAGGCTACTTAAATCATCTACATTCTGATCAGCCGAATGCGGCGTTAGGATATCATGAGGGCGCAGCCCTTGGCTGACTAATTCGGCAGGATTAAGCAGAGCAACAGCCTGATTACTACCCAAAATCACCGTTCCAAGAAAAATTGGGGGAAGGATAATATCTCCTTCAATTTGATGAAATGTGGCTTCTTGATCGTGCCAGCAACCATCAGTTTGTAAGGCAAATAGGTCATTCTCGTGATGGATTACTAAAAACGAAGGTATTGCATGAGCAGGTTTCTGCCTATCTAGTAAGTTTACTGATTGTGGAGATTGGCTCGATTGCAGAGATGCTTGATTTGAATTATGACGACAATTAAGCTTGAGCGAAGAATTAAGTCGGACAATTGGCAATATGCGATCGCACCATCGTAAAGTCTCTTGATTTTCAAAATCCAAATTATGCGGATCGCATGGAACTACTTCTAAGATTATTTTACTGGGAATTGCTAAGCACATTTCATTAATGTCAATTAGCAGCACGCGAATCAAGGAAAGTATATTCGGCAAAACTAGGGTAAATTGAGTACCTTTTCCCATCTGTGACTGAACAGAAATAGTGCCGCCAAACTCTCGCAGTTTCTTTTTCACATCACTCAACTTATGACCAGTTTCTGAATATGAGTTGTTTTGCGTGAGATTAAAGCTTGGCTCAAAAATCAAACTAATTAATTGCTCATCACTCATATCCATTGTAGAAAATCCTGACATCCCTGCGATCGCCGCCGATTGTTCTACCTGATTACGAATTTTGTCTATATCGATGCCGCAACCATTGTCACGAACTTTAATAATCGTACTTTCATCGGTCTGAGTTGAGATAAATTCAATTTTGCCTTGGGAAGTTTTCCCCCGTTGTTGGCGCTCATATGGAGATTCAATTCCATGTTCCAAGGCATTTCGTAGTAATAGCTCAAGTGGCTCAGCAATTATCTCAGAAATTAATCTCTCAACTTCAATTTCAGCCCCTTGGACAACTAACTCAACCTGCTTGCCATGCTGTAGTGACAGATCTCGCAAAATACGTGGAAATTTTCTTACAAGACTAGAGATTGGATGTTTAAGGACTTGACGTAGATTTTTTCTTAAATGATATACATCCTGATTCATTGCATAGGTTTGCTGTTCAGATAGAGCAAGTACATTAACAATCTGCTCAATAGCATCTTGTAAACTTGCGATCGCAGTTTGATTTTGGCTGTCTGAGTTAGGGTCTAATTGCAGCAAATGTTTCTGAGCATCTCCTGACAACATTTTTATTTCATCTAAATAAATATCTAAACTTCCCTTACGCACTAATAGTTCTTCGGATAAATCCTCCAACATTTCTAGATGATTTAAAGGAATGCGAATTGTGGCATTATTATCTATTGCTGTAAGTTGAACTACTGATTGATTATTATCAACCCCACCCATATCTAAATCAGTGTTTGGATCTTGAGAGAATGCTGAGAAATCTGCATAGGAAATTTCTTTGTCTCCAAGATTTATCGCTGATAAATCTTGCCAAGAAGAACTAACATTATTAGCATTATTCTGATAAATTGGTGACTCTTCTATGGCTGTATCAATATCTGAAGCAGGAAAGTCTTCTTTGAGCATTTCGGCTAACATGGCGCTACTGTCTGAACTTAACTCGCTCGGATTTGGGTTCTCAAGTAGAGACATGCTCTCAGCAATATCATCAGTAATATCATTATTGAATAAGTCAAAATCGGATAGGTCAAATGCAGGTACTAGATCTTCATCATTCCTGCTATTCCAAGCCTCAAGTGCTGTAAATTTAGTCCAAACATTATCCAGATTATCTTCAGTTAAGCCCATATTTTCTATATTTGTTTCATGCTCAACGCTCTTAACTTCTTGAAGTTTAGTGTCGCGATCGTTGTCTAGTAGTTGCTCGGTAGATGAGTCTGCAAATATATCTACGAGCATTTCTGGCATTGTTAATTTTTCTTCATTGCTAGTTTCATTAAAGTCCTTTAAGTTTATAGGCGATCCGTCTAAATAATCTGTAACTGCATCTGTAAATGCATCTGTAAATACATCTGTTGATAGACTAGGAAATAAAGTTGTCAATTCGTCAAAAGAATTTCCTGAAATATCTTGGAATATTCCAGTAGAATCCAAATAGCTATCATCTTGATCTATCTGAATCATTAGAAAACTTTCTGAATCATCTATTCTTTCTATTGATTTTGTCTCGAAATTTTCTGGAGCTACCACATTAGAATCTAGATTAGAATCTACATCAAAATTTGTATCAAATAGATGTAAGGCTTCTGGCATATCGTCTAAATTGAACGGTTCATTGTTAAAGGATTCGTTCTTACTGCGATTTATTTCAGAGGTTGTTAGGGATATCGCTTCATCGATTTCCAATCGTAGATGTTCATCTATTTGAGAAAATAAGTTTTGCTGTAAATTCATCCAGTTAGTCGCTGAATCTCTGTTCAAGCAATATTCTTGAACCATTTGATGTGATAGATTTATCACTTCAATTAGCAATTCTTTGGTGATCCAATCAATATTGATTCGTCGATCGCTTAACAGGTTAATTGATTTTTCAAAATTATGAATTATTTTTGTAAAACAGGTAGTAGCGCTATAAAAACCAGCTTTAGTTGCAGTATCTTGAAATGATTTAATCATAGAAATTAAATCGTCAAATTGATTATGAAAATTCGGCAAGCTGATATCTAATTCTAAGATTTTGTTTTTCAACTCATGCGTATAAGCTTGAGCTTTTTTAGAAAAGATTTTCTTGGTTTGGGTCACGATTTCAGTCATAGGAAAATTCATTACATCTATCTCTGACGAGCTGCTGCTTATATACTAAAAAGATTAAGTAATACTTTGAGATTGTCTCTCATTTAAACTTAACGAGTTTTGAAATGAGTCAAAGAATCTTGTAATTCTCCAGAATAACCTCGTGTAGCTTTGAGAAGCTTGGATGCTTCCGAAGAAGATGTAAGCGTTCTTTTAGCCATATGCGAAATGTCATTCATCAAATTTGCAACTCCTTCTGATGTTTGAACTTGAGAAGTAGTTGCTTCTGCGATCGCAGTCATCAATCCATCAATTTGTTGTGAAATTTGTGAGATCTGTTGCAGACTATCCTTAGCCCCGATCGCTAAGGTATTACTCTCTAAAAGTTGGGTACTACCAGACTCAATTTCGGTCATTACCGCGTTAGTCTCGCTCTGAATATTGTTTAGCAGGGTCTCTACTTCTTTAGTTGCGACAACTGAACGCGCCGCTAGCTCACCGACCTCTTCTGCAACCATTACAAATCCACTACTGACATCATTTGATCGAGATGCTTCGAGCGTGGCATTGATCGCCAGAAAATTAGTCTTAATTGCAATTTCGTTGATTGAAGAAATTGCTTTAGAGATTTTTTGGGAGACAACCCCTAAATGCTTGACTCTCTTGGCAGTCTTGGTAATTGTATTTTGTAATTCTTCGATCTTAGACATTACAGTATCAATAGAGCGATCGCTATCAGATAATTTTTCGGCGACTAGCTGCGATGATTGCAATACCTGCTGACTATTGCTAACAATTTTCGTTGCTGATAGCTTAGACAACTGCATCGTGTTTAGCGATCGCGTCACTATATCTACTTGTCTCTGAGAGACACTAGCAAGATTTGCGATCGCCTGTTCGTTTTGTCCAAGTGAGAAGTTAACTTGATTTGCCGACGACTTAACCTGACCGACAACATTTTGCAATCCACGCATGACATCATCAAAAAATACTGCAACATTCGCTAAGTTGCCATCAACTGACCCAGTGGAGACTGTGAGAGTGGAAACTGTGAGATCTCCCTCAGCTAGCGCATGCATCTCTTTAAGCATTTGCAATAACTGTCCCTGAAATTTTTCCTTTTGTTGACGATAGCTTTCAACTTCGGCATTGCGTTGCACCATTTCCGCACGCACTTTTTTGCCTAGATACAATATATTATCGTCGGTCAAATCCTTGTCTTGGACTTCATGTTTTTCTTCCCTAGCAAGCTTTGCTAAGACTTTAAATAATTTCACTACCTGCAACTGTAAATTTTGTTTTTCCTGTTCTTGCTTCAGCATCATCATCTGAAATTGTTCAGACATCTTATTGATGCTTAAGGAAATATCTGATAGCTCATCATTTCCTTCTACACTCAACACTCCAAAATTAGCATCGGTATTTCCCCGTCGAAGATCTCGTAAAGCGGCTCGAATATCTTTCAGCCTTGAGCTAAGTTTGCGAGATAAAGCATAAGCAATCATCGCTACTAGTAATGGTGTTGCTGCAATACCAAGACCAATTGCTAATAATAGATTTTGATTACCTGCAATCACTTTACTTTTGTCAACTGAGGTTAATATATCCCAAGTCAACATATCATAGGTCTGAATGCTAGGCACAGGGGCGTAGGCGAGCATTTGCCCATTGCGATCGCTCTTGACTAAATCTAGTAGATTAGATGATGGCGAAGTTCGCATATTAGGCAGTATTGCAAAATCCGTTAGTGCATCTTCGCCAACTGTGACAGTCTGAGAGCTAGCTATATATCTGTTAGAACTATCAATTAGATAAAAATTCCTACTCTCAATACCATCGTTAAGTCTTGCATTCGATAACTCATTTACCAAACTTTTTACAGGGATTTCAACCTGCAAAATCATACTAACTTTTTGTGAAACAGAGCTTTTAATCGCTCGAACTGCATAGAAAGATACTTCATCAGTTCTGACTGTAGGGTTGCTAAACAATACATTGTCTACAGTACTTGCCTTCGCGAGAATATTAGGATTAATATTTTGCAAGCTTTTTGACTTGCTTGACTGAGCTAGTAGTTCGCCATTAGTGCTAAATATAGCAATGCTGGCGTACTCAGGATAAGCTTGGCCATAGAGATTTAAACGAGTAGTCAATTGTTGCTTATATTGACGTTGCTGTGCAATTGGCAAGGAGGTAAGAGGGTTAGCTGCTTTATTATTTGCAGATGGATTTGGAACTGGCAGTTTTAGTAATGTGTTCTGCCCAACTTCAGTCGAAACTAGAAGCTTTTGTAATACTTCCACATCATTAGACTGCTTCTTAAAAAAGAATTTAGTCGTATTTGCTAAAGCGACTGCCTCTAATTGCTGTCCTTGCTTGACTCTATTTAGAAGCAACCCATCCCCAACTTGGTATGCCGTCACTCCCAATGCGATCGCAGGAATAGTCGCAACTAAAGCACCCCATAAAGTAATCTTTTGGCTGACGCTAGAGAATTTAAACACATCCTCCAATGCGATCGATTTGTCCTGATGTTTTTTGAGCTTTCGCCTACTGTAGTAAGGATTATTGCGATCATCCATCCCCAAAAACACTGATTTTACGGGAGGTGATTTAACTTGAATTTGGTTTCTTTTTCCTTCTTTGGTTGTTTTGCTTGTTTCCTGAATGTTGGCGATCGTATCGTTCAAAATTGAAGTTGACAGATTATTTTCGGTCAGTGCCAAATCATCAATTATTATATTTTCTTCATCTGCAACCACCATCGTCTGCTCATCCGAAATTTTTTGTTGTAGAGGCTCTTCTCGAGCCTGCTGCTGGTTTTTAAATAATGCTGCGACCGCAGGTGGCGGCGGTACTATTCCATTACCATTATTCTGAGGGGAGGTAGTTACTTTTAGCTTGCTAGGAATATTGATAGAAGGAGTTGTAATGATAGTTGCGTCATCATCAGATATCGAGTCCACATGGACAAACGAATAGGCAGTATTTTCGTTTTTAGATATGCCGTTTGATTTTGATCCAGCGTTAGCAACCTCTAGTTGTAAAGCCCTGTAGTTAGCGGCTTGCAGTTTATCTGCATCATGACTAAGGGATTTAGGCTTAGTACTATTAATCACATCCACATTTTTTTGTGGATTTTGCAAGTCTTTTTGTGATGCAGTATTTTGAGGAGTATTTGCTAACTTATTTTGGATTTGAGCAAGCGACGTACTGGCTAGATCCAGCAAGTCGGGATCGTCCGTAAGAGTCAATACCTGCTGATATTGGGTCTTAGCATATTCAATCTTACCTGCCTTGCGAAAAGTTGCACCTAGCCAAATATGGAGCTTAGGATTGCGAGGATCTTCGTGCAACAATTCTGAGAACTGCTGCATCGCCTCTTCATACCGACCCTCTGCATAAGAGTGTAGAGCCGCCTGATACTGCGCTGTCATCATGATCGTCCCTGCATGAAAATACGTCCATCTTGCTTCAAGAAGGAGGCTCAATTTTTTACAAGTTGCCTCTTTAACAATTAAACGCATTTATAATTAAACTCTCTAGCGCCATTTTGCTTGTATTTATCAAAAAAAGTGCTACTATAAGATAGAGATTTATTGTAATCAGCTAAATAGAAATTGAAAAAACTGGTTTTATTGCTTGAATGTGATTGGCTCCTCAACGTAAAGTTGGGTGAAAGACGGGAGTCCGATCCTACGCTTTCTTGGGATGATGCCTGTGAAGGACCTAGTATGTTCCGATCGGCCTCCTAACTATAAGGGTTGTAACCACTGTTAACAACCTAGGTCGATCGCTTCTCATCGTGGGGAAGACTAAATATTTTTTCAAAACTGAATAAGCATTAAAATTCCTCTAGGGATAATATTTTTAGCGCGTAGTGTTTTAAAGCGACAATATCTATCTTTTGCATGATAGTGAGTGTTACTGGCTAAACAAATTTCATCGCGACAAAAACTTTCTAGTCCATAGGTGTTTAATTTTGCCTGCTCTGTTGTGAAATTCTACTCAAATTTTTTCGCATACATTTACAACACATAGCATCTAGGATAAACAGAATCATGAAACGCGATCTACTTAAACAGACTGTTGAACACATCGACATCAAAGCTTTTGATGTGGTTGGATTGGTTGACGCAATGGCAAATACTGCTTTTCAAGGTAGAAACCTTGGACGTGCAGCCCATATCTACGATGATATGATCAAGGACAAAGATTGCGCGATCATCCTGTGTTTGGCAGGTTCTTTATTTAGTGCGGGTCTGAAAGGAGTTGTCTACGATCTAATCGCCAACAACATGGTGGACATGATTGTCTCTACAGGCGCTAACATCGTTGACCAAGACTTCTTTGAAGCTCTCGGATTTCGTCACTACGTTGGCGATACTTTTGCTGACGATAGAGTGCTTCGTGAAAATGCGATCGATCGTATTTATGACACTTACATTGACGAAGACGAATTGCGCGTTTGCGACATGACGATCGCCGAAATCGCTAATTCTTTACCTCGTCGCACCTATTCATCCCGTGAGTTCATCTATGAAATGGGTGCATATCTCGACAAGAATGCCAAAAACCGTCACTCGGTTGTCTTGGCTGCTTACGAGCATCAAGTTCCCATCTTTGTTCCTGCCTTCAGTGACTGTTCCGCAGGTTTTGGTCTAGTTCATCACCAATGGAATTCTCCTGAAGATCACATCAGTATTGACTCTGTACGTGACTTCCGCGAATTGACTCAGTGCAAGCTTGCCAGCCCTCACACTGGCTTATTCATGGTCGGCGGTGGCGTTCCGAAAAACTTTGCTCAAGATACCGTTGTGGCGGCTGAGCTACTCGGTTTCGAGACAGCTATGCACAAGTATGCAGTTCAAATCACGGTTGCTGATGAACGCGATGGCGCTCTATCTGGTTCGACTTTGAAGGAAGCTCATTCTTGGGGCAAAGTGGACATCGTGCAAGAGCAAATGGTCTACTCGGAAGCAACTGTTGCCTTACCTTTGATTGCTGGCTATGTCTATGGCAAGCGTAATTGGTGCGATCGCGCTCCGCGTCAACTGGCTCAAGTTTTCAACAAGCCATTTGCTCCTAATTTCAGCAGTATTCCTACTCCTGTTGGCGTATAGCTTACAGCACAGTAAAAATTTTTACTGGTTCTAGTTCGAGCGCAAAGCGCTTATAAAAACCAAAAAACAAATGGGGGCGCAAAGCGCCCCCATTTGTTTTTTGGTTTTTATAAAATAGCAAGATGACTATTAAAGTTTTACACCTCTCCGATATTCATCTTGGCAGTACTACTCATGGCAAGGTCAATCCACAGACTGGACTAAATACACGTTTAGAAGACTTTGTCGCAGCATTGACGATTTGTATCGATCGCGCAATTAATGAACCTGCCGATATCGTGTTATTTGGCGGGGATGCCTTTCCAGATGCAACACCGCCACCTCTTGTCCAGCAAGCTTTTGCCAAGCAATTTTGTCGCCTTGCCGATGCTGGGATTCCCACAGTTTTATTAGTGGGCAATCATGACCAACATTCGCAGGGAGTTGGCGGCGCGAGCTTGGCGATTTATCGCAGTTTGGGTGTGCCGAACTTCACGGTGGGAGATACGATCGCAACGTATCGTATCTCCACAAATTCAGGCGATATTCAGATTATTACTTTGCCTTGGATTACGCGATCGACTTTGCTCACGAAGTCAGAAACGGAAGGTTTTTCCATGACAGAAGTGAGTCAATTTCTGATCGATCGCTTACAAGTGGTTATCGAAGGCGAAATTCGTCAACTTGATCCACAGTTACCCACAATCTTACTGGCTCATGTGATGGTCGATACAGCGACATACGGGGCGGAGAGGTTTTTGGCGGCTGGAAAAGGTTTCACGATTCCTCTCTCAATGTTAACTCGTGAGGCGTTTGACTATGTGGCGCTTGGTCATGTGCATCGCCATCAGATCTTGGCGACGCAGCCTCTTGTGGTTTATCCTGGCAGTATTGAGCGCGTAGATTTTGGCGAAGAGAATGAAGCGAAGGGATATTGCTGGTTAGAAGTTGAGAAAGGGAATGTAAAGTTTGAATTTTGTCCAATCCCCACGCGCACTTTTCGGACAATAGAAGTAGATGTGACGCAATCGGAAGATCCGCAAGCGAAGTTGTTAAAGGCTATTGAGAAAGGAAAGATCGATCAGGCGATCGCAAGACTAATCTACAAAGTCAAAGCTGAGCAATTAGCCCAAATCGACGATCGCGTATTACATGACGCAATGGCGATTGCCCATAACTACGCGCTGATCCCTGAGGTTGTTAGTCAAAATTTGCGATCGCGATTGCCTGAACTTAGTACAGCCGAGGCTCTCGATCCGATGACTGCACTCAAAACCTATCTCAGTACTCGTGAAGACTTAAAAAATCTTGAACCTGAAATGCTGACTGCGGCGCAAGAATTGTTGAGTGAGATTGGTTTAGGGATGGATGGCATAGATCCTGTGGATGATTCAGCGCAGCCCAGTCAATTGGTGATAAGTTTCAACTAGTTGAGTTTGTAGCATTTCGACTGAAATTTGACGCAGGGCGGCGGCGCGATCATAAATTTGTTCGATAGTAATATCAATATGATCGTCGGTTTCTAGAAGAAATTTACCGTCTGGGAT
>CASBRC010000402.1 GCA_949128015.1 Synechococcales cyanobacterium PMM_0003 | reverse complement strand
TGCCTCTGCGACATTTGTAATGATCTGTTTTAATTGTGGTGTAGCAGGATTGCCACTAATATCACCTGCCTTAACAGAATAAGTGAACGAAGAAGTTGATGTATTTATCCCTACATTTAGTTTAGCTAGGTCGTCGGTAAATGTCTGTTTTTCTAAATAGTAAGCCTGTTGTATCCGACTCATTGTGCCAATGTATGTCTTAGCTTCCGCATATCTTGCCTTGTTGGCTTGATTAAGAAACGAAGGTAATGCGATCGCAGCCAAAATACCAATAATAATGATCACCACTAATAACTCGATCAGCGTGAAGCCTTGATTGTCATGGGTTTGAGATTTACTGAATTTGCGATCGCGCAGCTTAAAAGTTATTAGACTTAGCCACAAAATTTTTTTAAAAAACATATCTTTCATCGATCGCCTCCAAGCCTTCTTAAACTAGTTCCTCCCCGCAAAACTAACTTACCCAACCCGCAAAGATTTTCTAGCTTTCAGCGTCCTCGATAAGTCCGAGCCTCAACAGCTTCTTGGCTAAAACATAAACATCTTGCTTGCTACCATCTTTGCGAATCCCCAGAGCCACAACCGTCACAGTAACTTGGTTTTGTTCAATGGTATAGATGATTCGATATCTTTGTCCAACTGCACGCACACTATAAAAGCCATCCAATTCACCCAATAATGGCTTGCCCTGCAACTCAGGAGACTCTTTTAGTTTGTCAATGCGATCGCTAATTTTTTGACGAATACGGCGATCGCTGATTTCTTGCAATAACCTGAACGCAGTTGGTTGAATGACAATGCGATAGCTCATAGAGCCAAGTCTAGTTTGACCGATTCCCAATCTAGCCCCTGTCCCGATTTAGCTTCTTCATTACCCTGACGCAAGTTTTTCATCAGATTTGCATCGCTCAAAACCTCTAAAGTTTCGAGTATCGCTTCATAATGTTGCCATGTCATCACTGCCAAGACAGGCTTACCTCTGCGAGTAATGGCAAGCGTACTTCCTGATTGAGTCAGTTTTTCGGGTAATGAAGTTAGCTCATGGCGAGCCTCAGTGATAGGAAGGTCGTAGAGCATTTGTGTAGATTCCATCTGTACATCTAAGTGTACACCTAAATTTTATCCTGAAAGTTCCACGTCTTCATAAATTGCTGCGATCGCACATTTAAGGAGATTTCCGAGAAAGAATATCTTACTGGTAGGGGTTTAACATTTGCGCCACAATATCTCAACTCCAATACGGAAATCTCACTACGCAAATGCTAAACCCTCTGTGCTTTAAATGGTAAATTGTCCCTACGTTGTGAGGTTTGGGCGAAGCATTCCCGAATAAGGATATCTTAGAACTTAAAAGTATTGGTAGGAATGCTTTGCCCCTACGGATATCAATATATTTTCTGGTGCGATCGCAGATTCTGGTATTTTTATTATCGGAAATCTCCTAAACTCAATACTCACAAACTGCACACTGAGATTTTGGGATTATTTAGAATTCAACCCCAAGCTAATGGTTCAAACTTGTCATCATTGGCAATTTCCACCGAATCGCCACTAGTACGAATTACAAATAACCCTTTGCGATAGGCATAAATATCCACCCCCTCGTTAATTTCAATACCCGCCACTGCACCATAGAGAGTGTATTGAGCATACTCAGGAAATGCTTTTTTGAATTTGGTTAGCCGATCGCCCATTTCATCGACATCATCTTTAGACAGTCGCGACTTACATTCCACCGCCACCACCTTCATCCCGTTTACTCCCAAGATATCAATTTCCATCGGACTCCCAGATGCAAGCGGCGATCGCACTCTTTCCATAGTGCGCGTGATTAAAATATTGCGATCGCGAAACATCCGCACCACCGCAGGTCTGACCAACTCTTCCACAAAGCGCCCCCATCGAGTTGTTAAGCCATCAACAGCCTTGCTGGTGCGTTCAACTGTTTTTTCTAAACTTGCCATACGGCGATCGGCTTCGGCACGAGATTGTGCGAAACTGCGATCAAATTCGGCTCGTGATTCTGCCATACTGCGCTCAAACTCAGCACGAGATGCTACTAAACCGCGCTCAAATTTTGCATTAGATCGCTCTATTGATTTTTCTGATGCAGCAGTTGATTTTTCTAATGCAGCATTGGTCTGTTCAAATAATTTATAAATATCGGCGATCGTAATTGATTCTGACATGGTCACTTACCAATAAGTCTACTTACCCTATTTTATCGCTGTCGCCACTTGTATTAAGACAAATCAAAACCCAAAAGAAAGAGGCGGCGCACCGCGCCGCCTCTTTCTTTTGGGTTTTATGTCCCAACAAGACTGGCGACAGCTATATTGCGCTCAAATTAGAATCAAGAAAATTCGTTTATAATTTTGCTAACTCTCACGTCAAGCGCGATCTCATCTCGATCATTACAAAATACTTGAGCGTGCAATCGGCGATCGCGACATAGCCCGATTACTAAAATATTAATATGCTCAATATAGGCAGCATTCAACGCCGCTTTGCCCTCTTCATATACAAGCGGGATACCCGGCTGGATAATCCCAAGATTTTGAAAAAATTGATTGGTACTAGCAAAGCAGCGATCTATATATTGAGTAAGCAGAGCATTATCTACCTCAGTTTTGCCTTGGATATCACCGAGCGTATAGGCGATCATATCGATAGGAGTGCGATCGCTAATAAACGGACTTGATGAATTTTGCCAAACTTGCTCAGCAGCATCAAGCACATGATTTTGCACAAATAACCTAGTCTTAAAATCCATCGATTCCGCAGGGTCTAAACCCAGATCTGCAAAAACTTGACTAGTCGTAGTGCGAACAAAAGGAATACTGAGGCGATTAGAAATTGCGATCGCAAGCGTGGTTTTACCTGTACGATGTGCGCCACATAGTCCCAAATTACCTTGAAACATCTAAATTAACGCTTAGATTTTGGTGACTTAGGACTCTGAGACTGCTTAGCAGAAAGTTTTTTCAATTTCTGGATTTGCTTTGGGCTTAATCCCGTAAATTGAGCAATCAAATCTGGAGAAATATTAGAGAGCAGCATACTTGAAGCAATCTGATTAACTGCTTCAGCCAAACCTTCAGCTTTGCCCTTAGCCAAACCTTCAGCTAAACCCTCAAGCAAAATATCTTGATAAATTGGTGATTCTTTCATGATTTCACTCCTTAGCAATCTTTGGATGATCTCTTTATCCAAGGCTATAGCAGATATTATAGCGGTCGAGGCGGCTACGTTACTTTGTAGTTGCCTATCGGCAATGTTATCAATTTGCCTTGCAACTTGTCTTAATGTTTCTTCGGGATTATTGGTTTTTGTTAGCGTGGCAAATGGCAATAGTCCTTGATATTGCTGAAATATTGCTGTGGGTTGTTCCCAAAGACGAATGACATTGAAGTTATGCTTTAGCTCTTTTAGGCTAAAGGTAGTTTCATTTACTAGCGGCGATCGGCTGGGGCTGAGATAAATAACAACTTGATGGACTTCCTTTTCAGGGAATTTACGATATAGCCTGAGTCGGTAATCTGCCATCCGAAAAGGAATGTTTTTATTTGGCTCAGTTTGAAATTCTAGATGCAGAATGATTCCTGCTGATTCTAGGAATATCACTGAGTCAGCGCGAATTGGCTCAACCGATAGTTCAGATGTCTCTAGCTTGGTTAGCGTGATCGATTCTCCTAGGAGCCAACTAGCAAAGTCTGCGGAGAAATTCTCAGCCAAAAATTTACAGATATTATCAATCATGAATAAGCTTTATTTTTAAATCCCAAACACACGTTTAGCTCTAGCCAAATAGGATTGGCGATCGGCTAAACCATTTGTGCCACCATTGATGATTTTTGTAATCATTAGCACATCATCGCGATCGGCATAACCATTTAGTTTACGAGTATCCCAAAACCAACCCGCACTGAGACAGGCTAGATCAAAATCCGCTAAACGCTGTGGATTGCTAATTAAGTTAACACCCAAGGCTCGACCACAATCTGCATAGTTAGCCCGTCCCGTAACTTGGATCAAGCCACGCCCTTTAAAGCGCACACCATCGCCAACGCGCGTATTACCTAAATCAGTCCGCCATTCATAGGCTGCGCCAGAAGCATACTCCTCGTTAGTGTTAAATCCATCGCTCTCATGTCCTACTTGCGCGAGGAAATGCGCTTTACGGAGAGGTGTCGTGATCGCATAACGTTGCATTGTGTTATTCAAGTGAGGTAGTAGATTTTCAAGGCGATCGCGTCGGGAGTAGGGGGCGATCGCACTTAGTTGTTCTTGAGTAATCAAGCCTGAAGTTGTAACTAGACTAGATGCGGTAGCACGGGGATATAGCCCCTCATAAGGCTCTTGATCGAGGCGACGTGGCGGCAGATTATTGAGAATCCGAATCGTGCTATCAACTAATACATCCTTGGCATTGAAATCATCTCTAAGTCCAGTAATCAATTGATCCAAGCGTCGTGCTGCTAATTTGCGATATTCATTCAGATTCGGCGCTTGGTAAAGCCCTTCATAGGGTTTTCGTAAGATAGGGCGCAACGGCAATCCACTAATCGCCCTAATTAAGTCATCAATTCTGCCATCGGCGCTATTGTGTTTCGGATCAGTGACATTTGCGATCGCAGCCACTAAAGTCTGAGCCGCTTGCTTACGCCATGTCACCAAATCTGCCGCAGGGAAAAGCCCCGCATAAGGCACGCGCCCCGTTGGACGTGCTGGCAAATTACGCATAAACCGAATCAAATCATCGATCGCCCCATCAAAAATACTACCCTCCACATCAGGAATCTTGGGCATTGAAGCCTGAAGAGTTAAGGCTGCTCGCTTGCGCCATGTCGGTAAATCTGCCGCAGGAAGAATACCTGCATAGGGTTGTCGAGTTTCTGGGCGGGCGGGTAAATTATTTAGCACTCTTACTAGATCATCCACTAGTCCATCTTTTTCATTGATCGTACTGCCAGAAATTTTGGGAACCAGAAAGGCAAGGGTTGCAGCAGCTTGAGATCGCCAAATATCAACTTGTTTCATGGTTCTTGTCGGGTAACTTCCACTTTGCGTAACACCATCATCTAATGAAACGCCCAAAAATTAATTTTACAAAGAAGGGATAGCGGAAAAATATTTTGCCTAATCGACTCACAATCCATTTGCGTAAACTAATGATTGCCACGGGTAAATATGGCTCCACCAAAGCCTCAAGCGTAACGATAAAGCTGTTTGTATGGTCATCAATAGGGATAGCAACTTGGATCGCGATCCCACAAAAAATTAAGATGACGGCTACAGCGATCGCCACTAGGCGAAAAAATTGACTTTCTAGAAGTTTGAGTAAATTTGTGAAAAGTTTCTGACTAAATTTTGGTAGAGGTGGCAAGGTGAGATTTAGTTTGGCATAAATCCACCAAATCATTAAGACCACAATTGGCGCAGCGATCGCCATCGTCCAACATTGATTGGCTAAAGAAGCAGTGAAATCTGCCGAGAAACTAAATCTTTTGCCAAGATTTTGCAACGGATCACACCATGTGATTACCGTGACAAAAGATACAGTTGCGATCGCAAATGGGCGTAATTTTACTTCGACATAATCAATGATCGCTGTCAAAAATTGCCGCGAGATTTGACCAATCAAAAAACTGTGCGTTTTCAAAATGCGATCGGCATGAGGATGTTTTAAGATATCTCGACAGACCTTTTGACTAAGATCGCCATCAATATTCATCAACGTTCGTAATATTGGCGACGGCTTAGCCTCAGACAAAATATCCACATTGTCAGTGTAATAAGTCCAAATTGCGATCGCCCCCTGCTTCTGTGCAGCTATACCCACACTAGAGGCAAGTATTGGCAATAGTTCTTGACTATTCACCCTGTAAATAATTTCGTTATCATCAGTTAGACCATTAGTATCCAGAGCAATTTGTGCCAATATTTTGGGGTTAAGCCGAAAACTAATTTCATCATCGACAATAGCCAACCAATCAGGCTTAGCCACCATAATTATTTAGCTCGGAATGGTATCAAATCTTTGACTAGATTGACACAAGTTGTAATTAAATCAGTCCATTTTTTTTGAGCATTTTCGACCGCTTGATAGTGTAGATCAAAAATGAGCTTCGCCATTGTCGGGTCAATTTTGCTACGACTAGGCACAAATAGATCATCAACAAATTTATTTGTCAAATCGCCGTCAAGATGAAATTTAGTCTGAGCATAGATGCGATCACCATTTAGAACTGATTGCTGAATCTCCCATAACTTGCGGAAATAGCAAATCATCGGCGCATCTGTAATTATGCTACCGTCAGGATTTTTCGGAATATCTAATTGCAATACTTTATTAGCCAGATCTTCATAACAAGCTTGTTCGATCTCAAATAGTTCTTTTTGCCTAGGATCTTGAGAATTTTGGCGATCGCTAAAATTACGTTCAGCTCGCTTATAAATCGCTAGATCTCGGTTGTAGCCCTCAAGCTCAGATTGAGATAACGCCGCACCCTTTTGTTTTAGATCACTACTACGTTCAAGGAGAGAGATTTTAATATCTTGCAATCCTTCCTCAGTCTTATACATTGTATTCTCGATCAAATTAGTATAAAACTCTTGCGCGTCAAATTTTGTCATCGGAATAGTACCGACAATCATGGTATTGACTTCTAGCGAAGTAATTTCTTCTAAAACATCTTTGATAGTTTCGCGAAATTTATTAAGGGTAGTACTCTCACCAGCCCCATCTTTAGGAATCTTGATTTTATAAGAGCTATTAGTCGTCGTCACATCTAAAGATTGACCATTTGCTGACTTCTCGCGTCTGATTCTAGTCAGATTTGCCTTGTCATCAGTATTACTTTGATTATTTACAACCCGATCTTGCATACAGATTCCTAAGCAAATGACTAGACCCGACTGAAAATGCGATCGCTACTAAAATCAGCAGAACCTTCAATTTGTGGCTCAGTTTCGCCATTTAATTCGCCATTTAATAAGCCTGTTACCTTTTGACCAATATCTACCAAGGTTTTGAGGTTATTTGCGATCGTCTCTGCACCTTTCTCAACTTGCAACTCGTGGAAGCCTCTTAGCTCAGCATAGGGAGAACCTTGCAAAAAATCTGCCCCTAGCTCATTTTCGATATCTCCATCAATCAGATTAATCGTTGTTTTGAGGCGGTTACCTGTCTTATGGGTTAGATCACCCTCATGGGCTACCCAAGTCACGATTTCTAACTGCACAAGATCAGAAAACACCTCAACTAAGGCATCACCAAAGTTTTTAGTCTCCTTGAGCTTGCTTTGAAAACGCACTGACGCTGTTACTGATACTGAAGAACTTGCATACGTCATAACTAACACCTAAATATTGATAATTCTAAATTAATAACTCTGAATAATTTTAATGATAGTCAGATAGTTCAATTAATTCCATCGGTACAAAGCTTTCTTGTGGCAGCAAAATCAGTTGAGAATAAATAAGTTTGCCAGTCATATCTACACGATTAATTGCTATTCCCATCGGACGGGGTAGCTGTGCTGCATAGGAATCAGCATAATATCGATAAATCTGCTTAGCTGCTCTAATAATAAGCGGATCAACTTTTTTGACTACAGACTCTAACTGTCGCTCTGGGTGTTCGAGGCGCTGGGTGGCATATGACACAATATAAACCCCTTAAATTTGACTATTCTTTTGCCTTATAAAAAGCAGCATCAGGACTTTAGCCGACTTTGTTTTTTTTAGCAAGATTTGAGCCTCGGATTATACATTAATTGATATTTTTTGGGTTGCTCGAAAGCAAAAAATATCAACTAAGGGCGCAGCAATAAATTAGAGTGCCAAGTGGTATGGCTTCGACTCCGCTCAGCCATCGATGGC
>CASBRC010000401.1 GCA_949128015.1 Synechococcales cyanobacterium PMM_0003 | reverse complement strand
GGTGGTACCACTCTGACCCATCCCGAACTCAGTTGTGAAACGCTGTCACGGTGAAGATACTTTAGGGGTAGCCCTACGGGAAAATAGCTCGATGCCAAGCTTATTATTAAAATAGAAAATGGCGAAGGAATATACATTCCTTCGCCCTTTTCTATTTCTTGCCCTTACTCGAAATTAACGAAAATGTTTAATCTAAAGTTTTTCCTTCTTAAGTATTAACTCCAATTCTAATATAGGTTTCACTACAAGACAAAGCACTGTAAGATAGCAAATACACCTTGAGGCATCTAATTTTGCTCGATCTTTTGCCACGATGATCGCTATGACACTCAATGACGAATTAGCTATTTTAGACATTGATGCATTTCCACTCAGCCCATTGGATTTGCCACCCGAAGAGGAAATGCCTCTTCCCGATCCTGATGAGATGTTAGCACTTCTTAACTCGGAGATAATTCTAGAGAGAATGCAAGCTGCGAGAGCTTTCTGTGAATTAGAAGACCAAAGAGCTATACCTCGCTTGGTTGAATTGCTTCAAGATGAATGTCCCTTAGTGCGTGTCAGTGCCGCCTATGCTCTCGGACGAAATAAGAGTGAACATGCGATCGCACCGCTAATTGATCAACTCAAACAAGATTGGAATGGCTACGTCCGCAAGGGTATTGTTTGGGCATTAGGGACTTGTCGCGCTACATTAGGTTTACAGCCATTGATTTCTGCCCTTAAATACGACATTACTGCGGTACGCTTATGGGCAGCGAGTGCGCTTGGTCAGTTGGGAGATGTAGACGCGATCACGCCTCTGACCGATGCGTTAACTCAAGATTCTATGTCTGCTGTTCGAGGCAATTGTGCATGGTCACTCGGCAAACTAATTATACAAATGCGCTGTGAATTTAATGTACAAGATGAAATTTATCATGATGCTATTGATGCGCTAATCAATGCGCTTGATGATGATGATCTTAGCGTGCAGACTGATGCTAGGAATTCATTACGGAAACTAGGCGATCCACGAGGCTTAAAAGTGTTAGATCGCATTGAAATGGATCAAGGCTATTGCGAATTCTAGCAAGAGCAATTTTATATTTGTCAACGCTGTAAAAATTGACAAATATAAAATTGCTCTTGTGTTGCAGTAAAAAAAAACTTTTACAATTGCGCGATCGCTGCTATAGTTAGTAACTGCATATAGTTAATATCAATTTGCGAATGTAGTTTAGTGGTAAAACCTCTGCCTTCCAAGCAGATGTTGCGGGTTCGATTCCCGCCATTCGCTTTATAATCTGAAAGAAAGAGTTGTACTGAGTGCAACTCTTTTTTAATTTATCAGATCACGAATCACGATACTGGCAAGATTTAATCCAAACAGAGCGGGTAGGTAAGAAATCGTACCGTAATATGATCTTTTGAAGTTAGTACCATCGGTTAATTGTAAGGAATCTCGATTTACTAACTCCTCAGAATAAACCGCAGTAATATTTGCATTCGCGAAACCTTTACGCCGTAGCCCTTTGCGAACCTTGTAAGCAAACCGACAACAATCAGTTTCAAAAATTGGGGCAATTCTTACCTTTTGGGGATCTATTCGTCCACCTGCCCCCATACTACTTGCCACTTTTACCCCATTCGTAACGGCAGCACCGAGAAAATAAAGCTTGGGTTGTAGACTGTCAATGCAATCTAGTACCCAGTCAAACTTAGTCGTGACTAGTGCCATCATTAGATCGGGTGTGAGGAATTCCTTAATTACCATTAATTGGATCTCAGGATTAATGTCAAGCATTCGCGCCGCCATCACATCGGCTTTATGAATATCGACAGTGCTATTAAGTGCAACGATTTGACGATTTTTATTGGAAGGATCAACGCGATCGCCATCCACGATCGTCATGTGACCAATCCCCGCACGACATAGAAATTCGGCAGCAAAACTACCAACTCCGCCCATGCCCACGACTAAAATATTCGCCTGTTGGAGCTTGTTGAGTCCATCTGAACCAATTAGCAATTCTGTTCGCTGTAACCAGTCTGTCATCACAAAAAATCAGA
Organism: Synechococcales cyanobacterium PMM_0003; assembly: GCA_949128015.1. Lineage (GTDB taxonomy): Bacteria > Cyanobacteriota > Cyanobacteriia > Pseudanabaenales > Pseudanabaenaceae > Pseudanabaena. Next base: position 11,327 of record CASBRC010000401.1, on the reverse strand, counting down.
TTATAGCAAAGAGTAGAGGCGTTACGAAGTACCGCTTCTACTCTTTGCTATGATTGTGGAGCAGATTTTAGCGGTTTTAGCCTTAATCCTATGACATTACCTTTTCATGCTGCACTAACCAAAGCGGAGCTGCTCGATCGCTATGCTAAAGGCGATCGCAATTTTGAGCGAACCTATTTGCATGACATCGATATGCAAGGAGCCTCACTGCATGGCATTGACCTCAGCGAATCAATCTTGACTCACATTAATTTAAGTGGTGCTGACTTGCGTGGAGCCGATCTTGGCTGGGCAGATCTAAGCCAAGCTAATCTCTCAAAAGCCGACCTGAGAGGAGCGATTTTGACAAGAGCAGATCTAAATCAAGCTAATCTGTGCGGAGCCAATCTTCTTAGAGCTGACCTTAGCTTAACTAAACTGGATCATACAAAACTGACGGAAGCAGTTATGCCCGACGGTTCTGTTCATCAATAGAACCATCGAGCTTTTACAAACTGCCGTTACAATAATCCTTTTATTTTACTGAGATTTCTAATTTTCTTGGTGTTAAAGTTGATGTTTATGAGAAAAGACTGCAATTAATCTAGTTATTTTAGCTTTTTCTTGATAAAGTCCACTAGTTGCTGGAATTGCTTTTGCTGAGAGGAAATCTGTTGCTCCAGCAGTTTTTGCTTGGCTTCTAGATCTTCAATACGTTTAACCAGACTATCATCTGTTCGTTGTTGGGGAGAAACAGCTACAGGTGTGGTTGTAGTTATGACCGAGACAGGAGGGCGTTTCTGGACTAGGATCATGGCTCTTTTGATCGCCGTGATTAATTCTTTTTGCTCAAACGGCTTTTCAATAAATACAAAGTATTTATCTTCAAATGGTTCTCCGATTTTGCTAGTTACTTCTTCCTTACGCCCAGACATTAAAACTAGGGGAATACGGCTAAGTTCAGGACTCTGTTGCAAAGTTTCATAGACCTCATAGCCGCTCATCTTAGGCAATAAAAAATCCAGCATGATCATCCAAGGCTTTTGTTGTTGGATCATCTCCAGACCTTTGATGCCATCTGCCGCCTCTAACACCTCAAAGTTTGCTGGCGGGAGCATATCACGCACCATGTTACGGATTACGCGACTATCATCAATTACTAGTATTTTATGAGCTGCCACTGCTGATAACCCCTCAGTTGGTTTGGTGAATAGAGATCTAGCTTGATTAGCCAGTTTTTGGGTTCTTAGATTACTGTCATTGACAGAATAGTTAAAATTCTAAACGACAATGATAGCAATCATGCTTCATTTAAATTAAGGCTTCATTTAAGCTTGTACAAGATAGAAGCTTAGCAAGTAAATAAAAGCTTACTAGTTTTTGTCAAATCTAGCTCTTAAACCCGCAATAATTTAGCATACAGTTACCTAAAAATTAGAAGTGATTGCGCTCAATTTTAGAATCGCAGCAATAGTTGATGTTGATCCCTTGACTTGGTCTGTATAATCTCAAGTACAAAGATTGAGCATGGTCTATCTATGCTCATATTTTTTAGAATATTTAAGCGATTGCCCATGCTAAAACTGCCAACAAAACCAAACCCTACATCAGTAAACTCCAGCACAGCCAAGACTTCTGATGCAAATATCAACAATGCTCAAAAGTCGGTGATCGTCAAATTAGAAAATGTTCGCAAGACCTATGCTAATGGCGCGGTTGGCTTACACGATGTGAATATTAAGCTTTATAAAGGGGACTTTAAATTTATAACGGGTCATTCGGGATCAGGGAAGTCTACATTATTAAAGTTGCTGTATGGAGCAGAACAGGCAACAGATGGTGATGTGATTGTAAATGGGTTTAACCTTAAGGGCTTAAAAGGCAATAATCTAGCCATGCTGCGCCGTAAAATTGGTATTGTCTTTCAAGATTATAAACTTGTACCAAAGCGTACAGTTTCTGAGAATATTGCCTTTGTGCTGATGGCTCAAGGTTATACATATAAGGAAATTCAGCGTCGGGTTCAGCCTGCGCTGAAGATGGTGGGCTTAATGCATAAGGCGGATTGTTTTCCAGAAGAGCTTTCGGGAGGAGAGCAGCAACGTACAAGTATTGCGAGAGCGATCGTGAACACGCCGCCGCTTGTCCTTGCTGATGAGCCAACGGGTAATCTTGATCCAGATAATGCTTGGCAAGTAATTAAAATTTTAAAAAAGCTGAATTCTTTTGGGGTAACGGTGCTTTTGACAACTCACGATGAGCAGTTAGTTAGAGCTGCCAATCATCCCGTTTTACATTTGCAAAATGGCTATATCGTGTAATTATTGAGCGCAGGCTAAGCCTGCGCTCAAAATAAATATTTAGTACAACAATGGTACAAAACGTCGTTCGCTTCTTTACTAAAATTGACTATCTGCTGCGCGAGACTTTTTTAGGATTGCGGCGCGGTGGTTGGATGAATTGGGCTGCCATTAGCACGGTGGCTGTGTTGTTGTTTTTGTTTGGGGCAAGCTTACAAATTTCTTGGCAACTGGAAAATGTACTGGGTCAGCTAGGTAGCCAGCTAGAAATTTCAGTTTATTTGGACGAGAATATTGTCGGTGAGTCGATGCAGCCGCGATTACTTTTGATAGATGGTGTTGCCGCAGCAAAACTGATTCCTAAAGAAGATGCTTGGGAAAATCTGATGAAAGATCTCGGAAAAAATGATCTTAGTCAGGCGACGCAGCAAATTGGTGGTAATCCTTTAGTTGATGAGTTTAAGGTGCGTGCGGTATCGAGCGATCGCGTACCTGATGTTGCCAAGCGTATTTCTGGCTTAAAGGGCATTAATGAGGTTTGGTATACGAATGAGGTGGTGGAAAGGATTGGGCAATTACGCCGAGCTTTAAGTAACAGCAGTGTGGCGATTGTGGCGATTTTTACGGTAATTGCGATCGCAGTAATTACGACGACTATTCGTTTGATTGTATTGGCGCGACGGCGTGAAATTGAGGTAATGCAACTGGTAGGGGCAACGGCTGCATGGATTTATTTTCCATTTGTCCTGCAAGGTGTATTTTTTGGAATCACAGGCGCAGGTTCGGCTTACTTAATGTTGATGCTGAGTCTAAATCTTTTAGGTGATGCGATCGTCAATCAACCTGAACTAATTAAATCGCTTACCCTAGGTTTAACTACTGATTTACGATCGCAGTTACTTTTACCTGCGGTGTTGATGATTTTTGGCTCAGTGATCGGCGTAGTCGGTAGTTTGCTAGCTGTGAGACGATTTTCTTTCAATTCCTAGAGACTTTGCGAAGTGCCATCCTCTACTCTGCGATAACCTATGGTATGATCAGACTCAGTTTGGGTATGTAGCTCAGTTGGATAGAGCATCAGGTTCCGGTCCTGAGGGTCGGGGGTTCGAGTCCCTCCATGCTCGTAGTTACAGCGTTAGACGCTGATAGTATAAGCAAAGCTTTTTAAGCAAAAAGCTGGAAACTTTGCTAGTAAATAAACTAAATTTCTAATCTATGGAACGTGGATTATTGTGGTTGCCTCTGCTGGTTGTCTTCTTCTGGCTAGCATGGTCTGGCTGGAATGAATACCAAAAAATTGAGTCCTATAAACGTTGGGCTGAGCAATTTGAGCGTCATAAATACGATATTTATGCTGTGTTAGGGCAAAAAGGCGATCGCATAACATGGGGTAAACCTACGCGCAAAGATCCGCTTGATATTCAAACAGTCACTTTTCAAGATATAGCCCGTATTCGATTTCGGATTGATAGCAAGTTTTATGATGAAAAAGATGCTGAATTTCCATTAACTTCTAAGAAAATATCTGTGGAATTATTGCTAAAAACTGGCGAGATGCCAAGTATCAGATTTACGGATGTTGATATTGCGGCGGGTTGGTATCGCTTTTTAAGCGATCGCCTAGCAGCTTCATCACAATCTTAAGTTTTGTTAAGTCGCTCTAAAGATTAATTTAACGATTTATGGTCGATCCAAGTAGATTTACTTAGCTCAAATCGTTTCTTAACCTTGATATAAACGTAACTTTAACTTCATCTCTTAGGCTTAAACCAAGTTGTGAGGGTTTACTTTGGAAGTTATTTTAGAAGTTACTTTAGAGTTGATAAAAGCGATCGCAGCAACAACGCTGTTACTTCTGCTAGGCGACTTCTTTTCAACGTTTTTTTATCATGTCCCTGAACATGTATTTGGCAAGTTTCACACTATTGTGCATCATGGCAAAAACCGCAGCTTTCTTCACTATGCGGTTTTGACCAGAAATCCGCTTGTATTACTAGATGGTATTTTAGGAGCAGTTCCTTACTTTATATTCACACCTTGGCTATGGCAATTGTCGGCAGTAGGCACTGTTATCGGGCTTTTGTTGGGTGAGTTTCATGTAGTGTGGCGACATGTCTCGATCCTCGAGTGGAAAACGCCAGAACCTTTCAAATCTTGGTGTGATTTGTTATTGATCACCACTCCCGAAAGACATTGGCTGCATCATCAAAATGCCTTTGCAGCTTTTGGAGATATCTTCTCGTTTTACGATTATCCTGCTCAAAAGTGGCTGACTTTCTTACGTTTTGTCCGTCGTAAATTTAAGGTAATTTCAATTGTTGGGCAGGTGTAAAAAACTGGCGACTAACGAGATTAGTTAATATTAAAGCTGTAATTAGATTGGCTGTGGTAATCGCAAATAAAATCACTAATTGGTAACGCACTGCCAATAATGGTGATACGCCACCTAAAATTTGTCCAGTCATCATTCCTGGCAAAGAAACTACGCCAGCTACCATCATCACGTTAATTGTGGGGATCATCGCGGCTCTGATCGCATCGGATTGATAATTTGCGATCGCCTGTTGCGGAGTAGCTCCCAAACATAAATGAGTCTCGATGTCGCGCGATCGCTTTACTAAATCCTGTGTAAATCTCTCTGCTGCGATCGATGCCCCATTCATTGAGTTACCCAAAATCATCCCTGCAAGGGGAACCAGATATTGCGGTGCATACCAAGTATCAGGCTGCACAACTAAAAATGTGGTGTAAGCGAGAATAGTTAGAGTGCCAACGATTACTGATATCCACATGATTGGCAAAACGTAAGGCACTTTTTCACGGACACGGTTTTTGGCTTCACGGGCTGCCATCAAGCTCATCAATAAAATGATGAATAGAATTACGACTGGCTGTTTGATTTCAAATACGGCTTCCAGTAAAAAACCCACCAAGATCAATTGAATAACACTGCGAAAAGTGGCAATTAATAAATTCTTTTCGATCGCAAGCTTTTGCCAGACTGATAAACCAATTGCGATCGCCACCATCCCAAGAGAGATAGTCATCTTCGGAATATTGAGATCGATAATAGTATTCATAGAAAAACCACAATAAAAGCGCCAAGTGCTTTTATTATCCATAGAAAAAGGAGTCATGCTAAGCATGACTCCTTTTTCTATGATTTTTTTATGATTGTAGCGCTGCTAAAGTTGCGCTACCAAGGACTCCATCAACAGGTAAACCATACAGTCCTTGAGCTTTTTTAATGGCGGCAGTAGTCTTTGATCCTTGAATACCATCGATCGCACCATCATATAAGCCGAGACTGCTTAACAGAGTTTGTCCTTGTTTAATCGAACCATCAGCGACATTGTTAACAGGTTCTTTGCTAGCAGCTTCTTGAAAACTAACTGGAACAACATTACTACCTACTTCTAGCGCCGCAATGGTAAGCGAACCTGCTAAGCCATCAGGAATTAAGCCGTAGGTCTTTTGAGCCAGAATAATAGCTCCTTGAGTCATTGGACCCTTAATTCCGTCGATCGCACCGCCATAAAAACCGCGATCGCTCAGTAATTGCTGCACATTTTTAACTGAGTCTGATGGATTAGTGTTATTCGCAACACTACTGTTAACTGGAACAACATTGCTACCTGCTTCTAAAGCCGCAATGGTAAGGGAACCTGCCACGCCATCAGGAGTTAAGCCATAGGTTTTTTGAGCCAGAATAATAGCTTCTTGAGTCATTGCCCCCTTAATTCCATCGATCGCACCGCCATAAAAACCGCGATCGCTCAGCAATTGCTGCACATTTTTCATTGCATCTGATTGGTTTGTATTATTAGGAACACTAACTGGTGTGGTTGCAAGCGGCACATCTGCTTCGTAGGTATCTGCTTGTAGAGCCGCAAGAGTTTGCGCTCCGATCACGCCATCAGCCGCTAATTTATAAAATGTTTGCGCGGCAATTATTGCCTCTGTTGTTGCCGATCCCTTAATACCATCAATCGCACCTGGGTTAAAGCCACGTCTAGCTAATAGTTGTTGAATGCTGGCAATTTCGGGTGTATAAGCAAAAGCGGCGATCGGCATAGCATTAAGGGCGATCGCACCTGCGGCTAGACCAATACATAATACCGATTTTGCATGATGCGAAGACTGGGCGATCGAGTCAAGCAATTGACAATCTAAAGTTTGATCAATAGTCTCGCCTTGCTGTAAGCGTTCGCAAAGCATTTCACTGTGGAGATAAGCAACAAGTTCCATACAATTCAGCCTCAATAAAAAATGCCCTTAGGCTAATCAATTGGCTCTTTGATGTTCGTGGGAAATATGATTTCGAGGGTTTTCTGTAATTCATACCTTGTGATGTAGAGTACAAATTCCAGTTTTCAAGTAGCCTATACATTTATTGTATGGAAAAAACAAGTAAATGTCATAAATTGCTTGTTTTTTTATAATCTTTGAGCTTAGGGAGCAGCAATAAATTAGAGTGCCAAGTGGTATGGCTTCGACTCCGCTCAGCCATCGATGGCTGAGCGGAGCGCTGTGATGAGCCTGCCGAATTATCGAAGCCAGTCTCATAAATAGTTGGTACTTTATTTTCGCGCTCGTCCCTTACACAAATCAAAAAAATAAGGGCAAAGCCCTTATTTTTTACAGGAAACTTTTGCCGATCGCATTTGCTAAGCCATCTAAGGTATATTCCAGAGCCTCACAGTCAACACGTCCTAACAACTCATAGCAAGTCTTGGAAGTTTGGGGACCAATTGAGGCAATTTTCACTTTAGCCATCCACGATCGCCAAGTTTCATTAGTTTCCACGCGATCGAGTAATTGACAAAAGTGCTTCACAGTTTTAGAACTAGCAAATGCGATCGCATCGAGTCTTTGATTCTGAATTGCTTCTAGTGCTATGGGATCGATGGCTTCGGGGCATCCAGACTCATAGGCAGGAATTGCATCAATGATCGCGCCATGTTGTTGTAACTGCTCTACCAAAATCTCGCGTCCACCCGACTCTACTCGTGGGAACAACATTTTTTTGCCATTTAAAACATGATCGCCACCGACAAAAGCATCAACTAAAGCATCGGCAATAAAATCTGTTGGTACTAAATCAGGCGTAATCCCATAATTTGCTAATACTTCGGCTGTCTTGCGTCCAACGACTGCCACGCGCAAAGAATGCAAAGTACGGCTATCTTTACCAGCATCTCGCAATCGCCCGAAGAAACTTTCTACAGCATTTGCTGAGGTCAAAATTAACCAATCATAATTTGTCAGATCTGCGATCGCATAATCCAGCTTTTCCCAACTAGTTGGTGGTGCGATCGCTAAAGTGGGCATCTCGATCACTGTTGCGCCTTTACTGGTCAATAAATCCGTAAATTGGCTAGCCTGACCAGCAGCCCTTGTTACTAAAATCGTTTTGCCTTGCAATGCTAATTTTTCCTTTTCTGGACTCTGCTTCAAATTTTCTAACGATTTCCAGCTCTGACTAGACAATTGCTCATGAAACTTTACGACTTCACCAACAATAATCACCGCAGGCGATAACGATTCTTCAGGTATTTTCGACTGAATATCTGTGAGTGTTCCTGTCCATACTTGCTGATCGACTCGTCCACACCAACGCACGATCGCAATTTTTGTATCCGCAGATTTTCCCTCTTGCAATTTCTCCAACAATCCCGTCAGATTATTCGTCCCCATCAAAATCACTAGCGTCGGAATTTGAACGATCGCTTGCCATGGTAAACGATCCAAATCATGTCCTGTCATCACCGCAAAACAAGAACTTGCTTCCACTTCCGTAAGTGGAATTCCTGCTAACATCGGCGCTGCGATCGCACTCGAAATTCCTGCCACAACTTCCCATTCACAATTGGCGGCTTGTAGTGCCAATATCTCAGGTAACGATCGTCCAAATATCCAAGGATCGCCACTTTTAAGACGTACTACGCGCTTACCCTGCAAGCAATAATCCACAAGCATTTGATTGATTTCTGCTTGTTTAATACTCTCCTGTCCGCCACGTTTACCAGCAATAATGCGATCGCAGTTTGGCGGCGCGAGATCTAATAAACTGCGATCGACCAGCGCATCACTAATGATTACTTCTGCTTGGCAGAGCAAATTCCTAGCGCGAACCGTCAAAAACTCCACGCCACCAATTCCCGCACCAATAATAAAAACTTTTCCTTGCATTTTTTAGTTATCCAAATAATCTATATCTTCAGGATACTTGACAAAACCTAAGCGTTAGCTTAATTTATCCATAAGCAATAAGAGTTTCAACTCAATTAAGATACAATCTGCATCATAGTAACAATCACCTAAAAATTAGATTCTAAAAAACCAGAGGTTAATATGTCTACTTACGATAATCAAACTGCTAAATGGGTTAATTGTCACAATGAAAATTTTTACGGACAAAGAGCAAAACTTAAATGTATACATATTCTCAAACGACCACCTTCCTGCTCATGTTCACATATTTAAAGGAAGTAAAAACGAGGCAAATATATATAACGTAAAAATAAATATTGGAGGCGAAAATGAACGCCCATCAGTAGTAAAAACACATGAATCAATTAAAAGGAGTGATATCAATGCTGCATTAGAATTAGTATTTGAGAAACAAGAAATTTTTTTAAAAGAGTGGGTGAGAATACATGGGATTCAAAAATTGGAAAATCAGCGAAGAGGAACTAGACGCTCAAATCGCAAAGGCTAAAGCGTCGGCTAAAGAAGCCGACGCAACAGAACCGAGAGCTAAATCTGTCAGATTCGATCAGTTGTCTGGTCTGATCGTAATCTCTCTTAAAAATGGTGCTTTCTTCAGTTTCCCTCCTATCTTGGTACAGGGTCTGGGTGAAGCACCCCCTGAAGCTCTCAACGATGTCTGGCTTGATGCATCTGGAAGTAGTGTTCATTGGGATCAATTAGATGTAGATCTTGAAATTGCAGGGTTAATTGCTGGCATTTTTGGAACAAAAGTTTGGATGTCAGAACTAGGACGCAAGGGTGGTCAAGCTATTTCCCCAGCGAAGGCGGAAGCATCGCGTAATAATGGTAAAAAAGGCGGTCGCCCAAAAAAGTCACTTCAACAAACTGCTTGACATGATCATGATCAACCTAGTTAAGTATGTAGGCAAAAGAAACCTTAAAACCCAGAAAGCTGTAGCGCACGCGCAGCGTGCGCTACAGCTTTCTGGGTTTTGGGTTTAATTATTCTTACTTTGAGATGAGCCAATTTCGACGGAAGAAGCGTGCGAGATCGGACTCATCGATCGCAAGACAGATTGGGCGACCATGAGGGCAAGTATGAGGATTGCGGGTTTGTTGCCATTGCCAGAGCAGATCGCGAATTGTGGACATTTCTAACTTTGTGCCATTGCGAATCGCACTGCGACAAGCAGCCGTTGCCCTTGCCATCGTCGGATCATCTTGTTGACTCATTTCTTGCAAAATTACGGCGCAATCTTGATGACCGATTAAAATCTCTGGCAGCGATCGCACAGCCCATAGGTTAGTCCCAAAAGCCTCGATTTCTAGACCTAATGCTTGCAATCGTTCAATCTTATCGTCAGAAAGTTGCTTTAATAAAATCGGTTGTTCAATAGCCACGATTTGCCATTGAGTTTCGATTTGCTCAAAGAGAACTCGCTCGTGGGCTACATGCTGCTCGACTAGCCATAGACCGCCAGCATGTTCCGCCAAAATGTAAGTATCGAGTACTTGGGCGATCGCCTTTAACGATGAATTAGGCTGATTAAAGTTTTCACGCTTAGCAGGAATTAAATAGGAAGTCTTACGTTCAGCAGTTCTTAATAGATCTTTAGTGGCGCTATTGTAACTAGATTGAGAACTTAAATCGGGAACTTTTAGCGCTTCCGTAATGCAATCTCTTAACTGAGTTTGAATATCTCCTAGATTTTGAATATAGGCTTCAGCTTTGGCGGGATGGCGATTCCAGTCAATGCGATCGCAAGGTAAATTTAAACTCACAATACATACAGGGAATCGATTGCGCGGTAAAGTTCGTTCTAAACTAGAGAGAATAGTTTGCTCTAATTCAGGAAAATTAATTACACGCCCATTGAGAATAATTTTTACCCAATCAGGACGACGACGCGATAGGCGATCTGGTAGTCCGAGTGTGATGAAAAAGCCCTCACCCCCAGCCACTCTCCCTGAGGGAGAGTGGAGAAAGATAACTTCTTGCTCCCTCTCTCCCCTAGGGCGAGGGGGCTGGGGTGTGAGGGCAAATTCTTTATGAACGAGATCGTAGGGTTGAATCGAGCTGATAATTTGTGGCAAAACCTCACTCGCATTCTCTCCTGCCCAAATCGTGAGCCATTCCTTCCCATCAAGATTGACTTGCCAATTAATCTGTGGATTTGCGATCGCAATTTGCTGAATTTGCAATTGAACTTTACGAACCTGTTGCGAATTGCTGGGCAAGGATTGTAAACGATTGGGATAGCGGGAGAAGAGATTGCGAACTGTGACTACCGTACCAGTTGCGATCGCTACGACTTTCGGGCTAGATTGCAAATTGCCATGCTCATCATAATTAGCTTGATAGCCCACTGGCTCAAGTATCGGACGACTGCAAATACTTAGATCTGCAAGTTGAGCCAGACTATAAAGCGCCTCACCGCGAAAGCCTAAACTCTGAATTTGGCATAAATCTTCGGCATTGGTGATTTTGCTTGTGGTATGGGGAGTTGCGGCTTGGAATAAATCTGCGATCGCCATACCAAAGCCATTGTCGCTTACTTGTACCGAGAGCGAATCTGTCCAAATCGAAATTACGACTCGCGATGCTTTAGCATCGATCGCATTTTCGGCAAGTTCTCTAATTACTGCCGCCAGTGAGTCAATCACTTCACCTGCGGCAATGAGATGAACAACTTCAATGGGCAGAGTATGAATGTTTTGCATTGCTTATCCTAAGCGCTGCTTTAGCCAAAATTGTAGAGTCGGAAGTGCAATCCGATATCCATATTTTGCGCTGTAAACTAGTCCCTTTTGTTCCAAGCTATCGAGCGCTCCTTG
>CASBRC010000400.1 GCA_949128015.1 Synechococcales cyanobacterium PMM_0003 | reverse complement strand
CAGCATCTATGCTAGAAGTGCAAAACCTATCGGTGAACTATCGCGAAGCCGTAGCCCTATCGGATGTTTCCTTTAGACTGCCAACTGGTTCATTAGTGGGACTCATCGGCTCCAATGGGGCGGGTAAAAGCACCTTACTCAAAGCAATGCTCGATCTCGTGCCTGCTCAAACAGGACAAGTTTTTTATCACGAAAGACCACTCAAGCAGCAACGGCAAAAGGTTGCCTACTTACCACAGCGATCGCAGATTGACTGGGACTATCCTGTGACCGTCTGGAACGTGGTAATGATGGCGCGGACTTTACATAGTGGCTGGTTTGGTAGCATCAGCCGTCAGTCTAAGGAAATTGTGCGGCAAGTATTGGAGCGGGTCGAACTTTACGAATTACGCGATCGCCCGATCAAAAATCTTTCAGGTGGACAGCAACAGCGCGTATTTTTAGCGAGAGCTTTGGCGCAGCAAGCAGATATCTTGTTGCTCGATGAGCCAATGACCGCCGTAGACAAAAAGACTGAAGCGTTAATGTGGAATATCTATAACGAGCTAAAGCAGGAAGGTAAAACTTTGCTAATTAGCTGCCACGAATGGGGCGATACGCTCGATCGCTACGATCAGCTATTATTGCTCAATCGTCATTTAGTTGCCAGTGGGACACCACGCCAAGTATTAACTCCAGCAAATATTCAGTATGCCTATGGTGCATCGGTTGAGCAAATTAATAATTGCGATCGCGTCGAAGAAGAATTATTATTTTGCTAAAGCCTACGCGCTTTTGGGTTGCGATAAAATAGACTCCACAGACAGATCGCCAGATAGATCGCCTTAGGCAAACCCATGCTCCAAATTACCAAATACACATCTATTGCGATCGACGAAATTAGTATTACAGCGATCCGATCGCAAGGTGCGGGTGGACAAAACGTCAATAAAGTATCCACAGCGATTCACCTCCGTTTTGATATTAATGCTTCCTCGCTATCACCCATTTATAAAGAGCGTCTGCTAAATCTAAACGATCGGCGCATCACCAAGGACGGCGTTATTATCATCAAGGCGCAACAGCATCGTACTCAAGAACAAAATAAAGAAGATGCTCTAAAACGACTTCAGTTATTAATCCAAAGTGTGACGGTCGTACCCACCAAGCGTAAACCCACCAAACCATCACGGGGCGCTCAAACCCGACGTGTCGATGACAAAACCAAGCGCGGAGCAATCAAAGCTCTAAGAGGCAACGTTAGCGAATAATATCAATAAATCTTCAAGACAAAACCAATTTTGGAATTTGCAGCGCCGAAGGCGCTGCAAATTCCAAAATTGGTTTTTTATAATGAGAATTGCTAATTACAAGCTAAGGTTGCAAAATATTGACATCAGCTATGCTATATTAAACAACGCACGGCAGCTTGGCTCAGTCGGTTAGAGCGACGGTCTCATAATCCGTAGGTCCCGGGTTCAAATCCCGGAGCTGCTATATAAGGTAAAAAGTATAGGCGACGCTCTGCGTCGCCTATACTTTTGTGGCGTTCATGATAGTATGTAGACAATTTACTCCCTAAGGCAAAGGACAGAATTATGGGATTACTCGATCGCATTGGTATGGTGGTCAAGTCCAATGTAAATGCAATGGTTTCGGCGGCTGAAGATCCAGAAAAGATTCTGGAGCAATCAATCATTGATATGCAAGAAGATTTGGTGCAATTGCGCCAAGCTGTTGCGCAATCAATGGCTGCCCTCAAGCGCCAAGAACAGCAATATAACCAAGGTTCATCGCAAGCCCAAGAATGGGAAAAGCGAGCCATGCTAGCACTCCAAAAGGGAGATGAAAATTTAGCACGGGAAGCCTTGAGCCGCAAAAAGACCCACGCTGACTCAGCCGCAACCTTGAAAGCTGGTTTAGAGCAGCAAACAGGACAGGTTGACACGCTCAAGAAAAACTTAATTGCGATCGAAGGCAAAATCTCTGAGGCTAAAACCAAGAAAGAGATGCTCAAGGCGCGGATGCAATCTGCTAAGGCGCAAGAAAACCTTAACAATATGCTGGGCAAGGTTAATACCAACTCAGCATCAGCAACCTTTGAGCGGATGGAAGAACGGGTCTTGATGGCTGAGGCAAGGGCAGGCGCGAGCGCTGAACTAGGTATGGATAATCTAGAATCTCAGTTTGCTCAGCTAGAATCGGGTAGCGGCGTTGATGATGAACTCGCGGCACTCAAAGCCAAAATGATGACAGGTAGCCCAGCACCTCAAGGTGCTTTGCCTCCATCAGATGCGGCTAAGCCAACTGTCGGTGCTGCGATCGATGCCGAGCTAGAAGCTCTACGTCGTCAAATGGGTTAATTTACCTAAGTGAATTTTCTGCAAATTTGCTTAGCAGCATTTGCAGAAAATTTATGCCCTTAGAGTCTTTTCAGATTAGAACATAAAACTAAAAAAGTATGAAATTTAGCGCTTAGCGCCGACTTTCATACTTTTTTAGTTTTATAAGCCAATTTCTAAATCGTTACATAATGCGATCGCCTCTTTAATCTCAGTCAAAGTAAAAGGGCGATCTCCTGAAACAATTATCTTGGCTTTGGCAGCGATCGCCGTACCAATAATCACTGCATCATCGGGATCGCGTAATTCTGGGACATCCACTGCAATTGGTATACAGGTTTCTGAAAGTTCATCAAGTCTTCAATCGTGATATCTAGCGATCTCATTCTGGACTGAAATTTTGGACGAGCTATGACCTCTGTTAATTCGTTTAAAATCGGGTCTGACACAAAAATTGTGACTGCTCCAACCTTTGCTAAATTAAGAATTTGTCTGGGACTACCGCCCCACATTAATCCAGATATCCAAACATTGACATCCAAAACTAAGCACATTCGTTTCTATCGCTACGAGATTTTCTAACTTCTTTAACAACTTCACTAATTTCTGCAAGTGATGGTTCTTCTGGATCGATTCTTGCTACTTCAATACGTTGTGATAATTCTTCCCACGTCAAGAATTTGGAGATTTTCCTGAAAATGATTTCGTTGTTGGTCACAAGGACTTCATATCTAGATAATGGCTCCATTTGCGCCTGTAACTCTGGCGGAATTTCTAATTTGCCATCTGCTGAGACACTAACTAAGATACCTGTTTGAGTGGTCATAGCTTAACATTAAAACTAAAGTTTTAATGTTAATTACCTAACTGGCGGCGAAAGTCTCTAGGACTCATTCGCAATGGGTTTTGAGTATCCCAAATTCCTAGCTCTTGTAATCTCGCTTTAGATTGGGCGCGACTAATTCTTGCGTCGTACTTCGCATTGGGTGAGTAGGGGTCAGCGATCGCAAGCCCTTCCGCCACTAAATATTGATTAACTAATAAATTATCTTTCCAAATATAAGCAAGCAGACGATCGGAGTTATCTTTTTGCTTCACATCAAACTCTAGAATCACCTTCTGCTCTTTGACTAGATCCGACAGGCGTTGACGGGCGCGATCGCCCCAAGGTGATTGTTCTTTGAGTGGCGCACTAATACCTAGCAATCGCACTCGTTGCACATTCATATTCGGATTGCTCGCAACTGTTGCTTCAACAGTTTGTCCACTGACAACCCGATTAATAATCCATAGCTCACCATTTATCTGTTCTTTAGGCTGCGTAAATGAGATCGCAATATTTGCGATCGTCAAAAAAGCGACCAATAGCACAACCAAAATTAGCGATCGCGACGAGGATTTAGCGATGGCATCTTTTTTTCCTGTTTTAGAATTCATAGGCTGTGCTGCATAATTCAAAACATAAAGGACGCTTCGCGCCCTTTACACAATTTAGTCATGATCAATAGGAATACCAAACTGAAACCAGTGGCGCTTACGTTTAGCAAAAAAGTTGCCAAACTGTAACCGATAGACCTCGTCTTCATCTTGGGTTTCCAGATCTAAATCTGACTGCGCGTAACCCGAACAAATTAGCGCATATCCCTCATCCTGCAAAGTCTTGGATAAACCGATCACTTCATGCTGATCGATTTTCCCAGACTTGACTCGCATCGCGCAAGCCGTACATGCGCCATTCAGACAAGAAAAAGGTAAATTAATTCCTTGTGCTTCTAAGGAATCCAAAATATAGCGATCGCCTTCGATATCGGCTTCGTAAATTTTATCTTTTTGACGATCGTGAATACGAATGTGATAGGACATAGGATTTATACGCGAGTTGGGATCATGCCCGTCTGACGAGCATAAGCAAATAAACCACCAGCATCAATTACAGGACGCACATCACCAAGTGACTTCAGCGAAAAAGTTTCACCAGTCGTCTCATTAATAATTAGATCATTATCAAAATCAATGGTTGCTTCTTCGCCAGTTTTAAAGCGATCTCTCAATTTATCGACCGACTCCCAAGGGTATAACTCACCTGTTGCGGTACAGTTACGAAAGAAAATCCGCGCATAGGACTGAGCCACTACTGCCTCCAGCCCTGCCGCACCAAGGGCGATCGGTGCATGTTCACGCGATGAACCGCAACCAAAATTTTCACCCGCCACAATAATCGAATAAATTGTTTTGCTTTCACCTTCAGGAATGAAGCGATCGTAGCGATCGGGCAACCCGATCATGGCATAGCTACCAAGCTTCTCGTACTCATCTGGCTTTGACGGCACAAGCGTGAGATATTCCGCAGGAATAATTTGGTCAGTATCAATATTGTCATCTAAGACAAATACTTTACCCTTAATCGTCTTACTCATAATTTTCGTTCATAAACAGTTTGCAAAATATCAAAGGTGCTTTGCACTCTTGATATTTTTTAGTCAAAATAAAACAGGGTGACAACCTTGCGCTGTTCTTCAGCATCTTGGCAAGTTTTCAATAAAGTCTCGCTACCATGAAACGCAAAGCAAATCAATTGCTGACATTTAGAAATAATCTCTTGATTGCATCGGCTACTTGCCTCAGCCAAAGACAAAGTGTCATTCTCGCCATGTTCAATTAAATGAATCACATTTTCTAGTTGTTCGCGAGATTCATATGGCTGCCTATCAAGACTTTGAGGCAAAATTACAGTCAATAAATTTGGGTCAGCGCGCAAAGCCCCCCGAATTGCAGCAAAATTCGTACCTGTTGCACCAGAGGTAATAATGCTGTTGCCAGATAGCGCCAAGGCATAGCTGAGCAGCTCAATCAGCAGTTGGTGAGTTAATGGCACATGGCGGGAACCTAAAAACGCGATCCGCTTTGAACCTTGCTGCTGAATCGTCGCAAGCTCTTGCAAAAAGTCGTCTAGCTTGGGTAGATTAATTGACTGAGTCAAACAAATCCCTCTCGTTTACTACTTACTGAACGAACATATACACAATATCACTTAACCCTATAGAAGCAAACTACTTAACCTAAGTTGCTACCCGTAACGTAACAAAGACGAGACTTAGCGCAGAACTTCAACATGGATCTGTCGAGTTTTAAGTTAAGTTGGTATTACAGCAGATTGCAATCAAGCCAAACCCAGATTTTTTGTAAGAGCCCCGCAAAGCGGGGCTTTTACAAAAAATCTGGGTTTGGTTTGATTGCAATCTGCTGTAAGTATGTAGGCGTAATAAAAACCAAAGCCCAAAAATCTATGGCGCACGCACAGCGTGCGCCATAGATTTTTAGATTTAAAGGTTTTTTTGCCCACCTACTTAAAGGAACTACGGCTCAGAATGTAACTTCGGTTTCTCAGCTTAGTGATGTCAAGCCGGCCGACTGGGCGTTTACTGCATAGCAATCTCTAGTCGATTGCTATGGCTGCATCGCGGGCTATCCCGATCGCAGTTATCGCGGACAGAGCGCTTTGTCTCGACATGACTTTTCTAAGAGTTCATTTAATGGTCGCATCCTTCCATTCAAAGAAAATCAGTAACTTATAAAGTGAGTTCTATCTTTTTGATTTTTAAAATTTGCGATCGCTCTATAAATTCTAGAGCGAATCGTTTTTTGCTTGGAATATTGAGATGCGATCGTTGTTGTTTGTAGAGTGGAATATTTGGTGGAATAGTTTTCCTTGGCTATGTTATGTTATTTGTATCTTTTATCCAAAGGATAAAGTATGACTAGAGCAATATCTTTGCCTCTGCCTTCAAAGTTATATGAAACAGATTACTATTTGTGGATAGTAAACACACTGAAGCAGTTAGAAAATAGGGACTTTGAAAATTTAGATTGGCAACATTTAGTAGAAGAAGTTGAAGCATTGGGAATAGAACAAAGACGTAAAGTAGAGAGCTATTTAAAGCAGCTATTAATCCATTTACTACTCTGTCAATATTGGGAAAATGAGAAAGTAATTTGTCAAAGAGGATGGCACATTGAGATCTCTAACTTTCGTGACGAACTAGAATTTTCTTTTCGCTCTAAGACGCTTTACAACTACTTCCTTAGTTGTGTAGAAGATGTTTATATTAAGGCTAGAAGACAAGCAATCCAAAAAACAGGGCTGCCATCTGAGGTTTTCCCAAAACAATGCCCTTTTACATTTAAAGATATCCTTGATAATGACTATCTACCCTAATCAATCATTTTTTAATGGGGATAATAGTCGTCGCATCCGTCAAAAAATCTGCGATCGCATCGACAAACTCAGAGAATCACCTGAACTGCAAGGTAAACAAGATGTGTATATTAGCTAAGAAACTACTAAAATTAGGACTTTTAGACGAACTAGAGGAAGCCCACGATGGAAATAGATCAAAATCTTGTCAAGTTTTTTGACAAAGTTGCCATATACTAGATAGGCTGTCAAGTTTTCAACAGTAATAAGGAAGGAGTTATGTCCCGTTATAGAGGTCCGCGCCTCAGAATCGTAAGAAGACTCGGAGAGCTTCCCGGTCTAAGTCGCAAACAACCTAAGCACGCTTATCCACCTGGACAACATGGTCAAGATCGCAAAAAGCGTTCTGAGTATGCTGTTCGTCTTGAAGAAAAGCAAAAGCTACGTTTTAACTACGGGCTCACTGAAACTCAAATGCTGCGCTATGTGCGTCGAGCCAGACGAGTTAAAGGTTCTACTGGTTTAGTGTTACTACAACTACTAGAAATGCGTCTAGACAATACCGTTTTCCGTATGGGATTTGCACCGACGATTCCTGCTGCGCGTCAATTGGTAAATCACGGACATATCACTATCAATGGCAAGAGCGTAACTATTCCTAGTTATGGCTGCCGCCCTGGTGAAGTAATTAGCGTTAAAGATAGCGAAAAATCCAAGAAAATTGTCGAGCGCAACCTCGAATTTCCTGGGCTTTCCAACGTTCCTAGCCATTTAGAATTTGATAAGGCGAAGATGACTGGCAAGGTCAATGGCGTTGTTGAACGCGAATGGGTTGCACTGCAAGTGAACGAACTGCTGGTTATTGAGTACTACTCACGCCAAGCTTAAGGTTGAAGCACTCAGCTACGGGCTTCGTTGCTCTTAGAATTGTTATCTTAGACAAACCGCTTGTAGCTGAACGCCTTCCAACTGGGTAAACTGCCAATTGGGTAAACTCTATTAGGTTCAACTTCACTGCGAATTATGCAGTTAAACATTTCTGCTCCTGTAAACCTCGATTTACACGTTCCTAAGGACTTTGTTAGGGGTTGTCCCCGCAGTGTTCGTATGGATATTGATCATCTGCTGCTAGCGATCGAGGCGCTGGATTTAGAAGCAGTTGAGGTAATGCTGGTCTTAATTGAGCAGTTAAGCTTAGAAAAGACGATTCCTAGTCGTGTTGCTTTTTGGCGACTACGCAATACGAATCCACTTCGGCGCAACTATCAGCGTGCAAGTCTAAGCTGGGACGAGTTAAAAGCCTTAGTAAAAATTGTCTGCACGATCGCAAAACAGTTAGATACAGGTTTGCGTTTGCTGCTGAGTACCCATCAACAAATGATTGAGGGAAAAATCGAGGCTTTAGGTTTGCAGCAAAACCAAGTCTTTTTAGAAAATTATATTGATCGCTTTACGTCTTTATACATTGGGCGGATGCGATCTCCTTCACCTCTGAATAAAGAAGAAATTCGCGAGCTTGCTTTGCAATTGTTAAAGCGAATGTTGCTATGTAGTGGCATCGCTGGCGAGTTTCGCCTTTGGAATAGTTTGTTTGATGGAGCGATCGCCTAATGATTCAGCGTAGCTATAGTTTGCCAAGTTGTACTTTGCTGATCGATGGGATCATTACAGGGCGAGATGTGGTGTCAATATTGACTAATTTTAGTTGCCGATTTAGCCATCACTCTGAGCCAATTGTGGGCGGACTCGATCTGCTTAACTCCTTAATCAAAGTTGTCGGAGCCTATGCTCAAGCGCTAAAGAGTAATACCTTGGTAGCAATTCCTGAAAAGCAGGTGCGTCTCGAACCTGAAGGTAAACATCTACATGTGCTTTCGGTTTTACTCAATGAAGCCGATGCTCACAACCCGAAGCAGCTACAGATCAAGCTGAATACAATCCAGCTATTTGATCTAATGGAGAGTCTAGATCGACTATGTTGCGATCCGACGACTCTGCCAGATTTAAAGCTCGTGACCAAGATTTCTGACTATCGATCGCAGTCTCAGTTAAATAATCAAGCATTGCCAGCGATCGCTGGTGTAGTGAGCTTAGCGATCGCAGCTACAGTTTTGTATTTTATTCCCATCCCAAAACCACAACCAAAGCCAGCCCAGCCTTTGCCTGTACAAACTAAACCATTACCCAAAGTCTCAACTCCGCAAACACCATCAGCAAGCCCTGAAAGTT
>CASBRC010000399.1 GCA_949128015.1 Synechococcales cyanobacterium PMM_0003 | reverse complement strand
TCGTGCTTTTCGCTTAAAGCTACCACCCAAAGTCGGGTTAGACTTTATCAATCGGGCGATCGCTTCTGATTGGCGCATTTTCTTGCGAGAACCACGCCGTACTTTGTTAACTCTATTGGCAACCTACGGACGATATTTGCTCAGTTTATTTAAAGGCTCAAAAGAGAATTAAAGGAAATTAATCATATGCCAAAAGTATCTGTGATCGTGCCTGTCTATAACGTTGAAAAATATATTACCGAAACTATTCGGTCAGTTTTAGCGCAGACCTTTACGGATTTTGAAATCATCATTATTGACGATGAATCAAAGGATGGAAGTATCGCCATTTGCGAAAGTATTGCTGACCCAAGAATTAAAATCATTCATCAAAAAAATCGAGGTCTAGCAGGAGCGAGAAATACAGGTATTCGTCATGCTCAAGGCGAATATTTAGCTTTTTTGGATTCCGATGATGTCTGGAGAAACCAAAAATTAGAAAAACACGTTCAACATTTAGATGCTAATCCTGCGATCGGAGTCAGCTTTTGCAGTTCTGAATTTATCGATGATGATAGCCAATCTCTCAGCACTTATCAAATTCCACAACTCAAAAATATTACTCCCGAACTCGTCCTTTGTCGCAATCCTATTAGTAATGGTTCTGTTCCTGTCATTCGTAAAGCTGTATTCCAAGATATCGAATTTACTGCCGATTATTACGGAACTGAAGAGAAGTTCTACTTCGATGATCAATTCCGTCAGTCCGAAGATATTGAATGCTGGATTCGCATTGTTTTAACAACCAAATGGCAAATTGAAGGAATCCCTGAAGCGTTAACTCTCTATCGCGTTAATTCTGGTGGTCTATCAGCAAATATGATGAAGCAGTTAGACTCTTGGGAAAAGGCGATCGCAAAAACTCGCACCTATGCCCCCGAATTTATGGCAAAGTGGGAATCCTTAGCCCGGGCCTATCAATTACGCTATCTTTGCCGCCGCGCCATTCGCAATCAAGATGGTAAAGCTGCTGTACAACTGATTAATCGCGCTTTGGCTAGTAATTGGAAAATCATGATCTACGAGCCAGCGCGATCGCTACTCACAATTTTTGCTGCTTACTTTATCTGGATTTTGCCGCGTGGTTTATACAACGGTATTGAAAAGTTTGCGATGAATTTTGTAGGGAAAAAACAAAAAAAGGCGATCGCTAAAAGTCAACAACATACAGCAAATCCCGAACAAACCCACCACTAGATTTTTTGTAAAAGCCCCGCTTCGCGGGGCTTTTGCAAAAAATCTGGGTTTGGCTTGATTGCAATCTGCTGTAAGAGTTAGATAAAGGCGGCTTAATATTTGTATTCCTCTAAAAATACATATTAATCGATTGCTCTGTTTTCTTTAGGTAGCGATCCGATAGAATTTGTACAGATTAAAATCCAAACAATCAAGCCTTAAAAATAGCGAGAAAATCAATGTTTGCAGAAACGAGAGAATTTTCGGCTACGCAGTTTGTCAAAACTAGATGTACAACTGATGGTACACCTTCATTTTTGACTTGGAGCGGTTATCTCTATTCGTTCACACCCGATGCGCCAAAGCGTAAACTGTTCCAAATCGTGGGCATGAGTGTGGGACGATGTATTGATAAAGGTGATGGCGCGTGGGACTTTACTTCCCGTGAAGTGCTGCTATATCTTGATCCTGAAACTGGTGAGCTGATTCGTCATTGGCAAAATCCTTGGACTGGTGAGATGTTACCTGTGATGCATGTAGCTAACAGCCCTATTCAAGGTACATTTCGTCGTAATATTCCCGCCGAAGTTGAAGGCGATACCGCAACTTTTATTTTTGACTTATTTGCTCACTATCCCAATCCTCTTGCTGACGATCCTAAATTTGCCGAATATTGCGATCGCCCTATTTATAATGCAGTCGAGCTATTTAAACTCGCAGTCCCGATCGCTGATCTCGAAGATCCTACAGCTACTACTGTCTCGAAATTAGTTCTATCTTGGAATCGAGTGGGCCCATGGCTGCCTTGGATGAAAATGGGACAGCGCGAGGGAAATCTGATTTATAGTGCCAGTGGAAAGAAAGTCAAAGGGTTTAATGAGCTTCCTTCTATTCTTAAAAAAGAGATTGAAACTCGGATCCCTATGTTTAAAGATGCGCCATTACAAAAAGTTGAAGGTGCAGAAATGACATCTTGGCAATATTTCAAACAGCATTTTGATGCCTATCTACAAGGTGCAACTTTCCCTATTTCCATCCTCTAAAACTACATAGAGATTTTGCTACTCGAGATCTCTATTAATCTCACTAAAGTTCTATAATTTGAAAGGGGATCGCAATATTTACTGAATAATTGCGATCGCAGTATTATCTCAACTATCTATATATTTCTATATGGCTCCTCGAAGAAAATCTATCACCCCTAAATACTTTGGACAGGGGGCAACTTCTGAAAAAACTCCTCGAATTATTTATACTGTGAATAATTTTCGATTTCAGTCTGAAGAAGACTTAGAAATCTACATTGAAAATCATTTTGATGAGCTTTTTCCTGACTTAGATCTAATTCAACGTCAGTTTCGATTAAAAACTCAGCGTTATGATTTGCTATGTCGTAACAAACATAATCACCAAGCGGTTCTTCTTGAATTAAAAAATGATGAAGATCGAGATATCGTTTGGCAGTTAGTTAGATACAGAAAACTAATTTTTGATCAACAACCGTTTTCAGAAAAGATTGATTATTCACTACCTATCGAATTAATTGCGATCGCGCCATCTTTTCATGAAGACAGTCTCACAGACAAAGAAGCTTGTAAGTTTGAATCAAACATAAAACTACTGACTTTTAGTTTCACAGTCTCAGAAAGAATTATTCATTTATCAGGACGGAATCATTGTATTCCATATTCAATCGCTGGATTATCTACTGAAACTTTATCTAATTCTGTCCCAAAGTGGAGTGAAATGCGTGAGACAGTACCTAATTTAGCAGCTTTAACATATAACATTTCCGAAGAATATAGAGTTGATTTTTGGAATTTACGAAAACTGTTTTTAGCTCAACCTAAAGTCAAAGAAATTGTGAACTCTCTAGGTACTCGTGTTTTCTATGCCACAAGTGATAGGAAAGGTAGTAAAAATCTAGCTGAGATTTGTATTTCAGGTAAACAAATATCTTTCTTTTTACATCTCCCAAGTAAACATACTTGTATGAGTTTTAACTACTCAACAGGAAACCCTGTACAACCAAAGAGATTTGAGATTATTTTTTCTGAATCTGAAGATGTATTTAAACTTCAAAGCGCTATTCCCTATGTAGCGTTGAGTTCGACTCGCGGTATAAGTTTAAAAGAGCGAGAAAACTTATCCGCAAGCTTTGAAAAAAACAGCTTAATTCATGGCAGAGACTGCATGCCCAAATGGTGTAGGGGTAAAGGATACTTTGCACAGCTAAGTTTTGCTTACAACAACCAATCTGTTTTTGAAGCCCTTTATCCAGAATTAGTCTCTCAAAATCCTCAAGGTTGGTGGCAAGAATTTCAAACTCAGGAAACTGATAAATTGGGCTGGTTTATTGACTTAGCAATTCGAGCTTGGCGTTATAAGATTTAGATTGATTAGCTTTTTGTAACCTCTAAAATCTCCTCAAAACTAGGAGGAATTAATTCCGAAGGCTGCTCACTTAGCCATAACCAATATTCATAATTACCAGTTCGACCTTGAATCGGTGAAGGCGTTAAACCCTGAAATTGCCAACCCAAACCTTGAGCAGTTGACAGAACATTTGCGATCGCATCTGCTCTAATTTTTGGTTCGCGTACAATCCCATTTTTGCCCACTTGTCCTTTACTTGCCTCAAATTGGGGCTTGACTAGTAACAATGTCTCACGGGGCGATCGCAATAAATTCCACAGCGAGGGCAAAATTTTAGTAAGTGAAATAAACGATAAATCCAACACCGCAAAGTCGGGAACGATATCTTCAGGAGAATACAAATCATCAGGTGTGAGATGTCTTAAATTCGTGCGTTCTCGCAAAACCACCCGCTCATCACTGCGGATCGACCAAGCCACCTGACCATAACCAACATCAATTCCATAGACCTTTGCCGCCCCCTGCTTAAGCATACAGTCCGTAAATCCACCCGTCGAGATACCTCCATCAAAACAAGTGCGATCGCCTAAATCCATCCCAAATTTAGCTAACGCTCCAGCCAGTTTTTCACCCCCACG
>CASBRC010000398.1 GCA_949128015.1 Synechococcales cyanobacterium PMM_0003 | reverse complement strand
TGAGCATTCACATCTAAGCCCAAAGTTGGCTCATCTAAAAACAAAACTTGCGGTTGGTGCAATAAAGCTGCTAATAATTCGGCTTTCATGCGCTCACCGAGGGAGAGTTTTCGCATCGGTTGAGTGAGTTTGCCTTCGAGCGATAACATCTCGATCAATTCACTAAGGCGATGTTTAAACACTTTGTCGGGAATGTCATACACGGCCGCATTCATCTTCAATGAGTCTAGGGCGGGGAGATCCCAGATTAGTTGCTGCTTCTGCCCCATCACCAAAGTGATTTTTTGTAAAAAATTATTGTCGCGCTGAAAAGGGATATGTCCTGCAACTCGCACATTTCCTGAAGAAGGATGGATTAAGCCCGTCAACATTTTTAGGGTTGTGGTTTTACCTGCCCCATTTGGCCCCAAAAAGCCGACCATTTCGCCTGCTGCGATCGCAAAAGAAATATCTTTTACTGCCGCGATCGACCGATATTGACGATGCCAAAAATGTCTAATAGTACCAATTAGTCCCGAATCTTTGACAGCAATATTATAAATTTTGCTTAAACCTTCAACCGTAACCATCGCCATAGCAGTCTAACCAAGATGCATTCTGATATACTGTCAACAATATTGGTATTTTTTATTGATTAGATAAAGTTAAATCAATAATCTATGTAAATACACAATTAAAAAACAGTTAATGTTGATTTAGTCAATATTCCTAACCTTATATCATTATTTAAGGTTTTGGAAGTTTTATGATTGCATTAGCGATTGATCGTTTTAAACTAGCTCAATTTTAAAGGGCTTTGATCTTTGATAACGACTTAAGCTAACGCACAACTGGTAAAGAAGGAAAGCAGTCATGGTAAAAGTCCTCGTAGTGGACGATAGTCCGATGGTGTTGGAGATGGTCTCGGCACATTTAAAACAGCATGGTATGGAAGTTACGGAAGCTAATAATGGTGCTGAGGCAGTTGAAAAGCTTAAAGCTTTAATTCCCGATCTCGTTGTTACGGATGTGGTCATGCCTCAGATGAATGGTTATGAGTTATGCCGTTGGATTAAAAGCAACGCCTCTACGAAGAATGTACCCGTAATTATGTGTACGACTAAAAGTGAGGAATTTGATAAGTACTGGGGCATGAAGCAGGGCGCTGATGCTTATTTAACTAAGCCCTATCATCCACCTGAATTAATCAAAACAATTAAGCAGTTACTTAGCCAAATTAAGTAAAAGAAAAGAGGGGCGCGTTGCGCCCCTTTTTACTTTTTTAAGCTAGTTAACGTTGCGGCGCTTCGCGCCGCAACGTTAACTTAGGAATTACAGGCAAGGGGCTTAAGCCCCTTGTTCCTAATGGATTTAGTTTCAGCGCGATACGCTTTAAAGAAAATATGAATTCTCGGTTTTATTTAGGTTGTGCGGTTTGGGCTTATAAGGATTGGGTTGGAGACTTTTATCCTAGAGGTAGTCGCTCAACGGAATTTTTACGGCTGTATAGCGATCGCATGGCAACGGTAGAAGTAAACTCAACTTTTTATGTGATCCCCGATCGCCAAACTATTGAGCGCTGGGCGAAGGATACATCTGCGAGTTTTCGGTTTTGCCCCAAATTTCCGAAACAACTAACCCATAATGGTTTACTACTGCCCTACATCGATCAGGCTCTCCATTTTTTAGATTTAATGTCCAGTTTTGGCGATCGCTTAGGGGTGGTATTTGTACAACTACCGCCTAGCTACAGCCCAGCAAATTTTGCAGATTTAGAAAAGTTTTTGCAAGCTTTACCAACACAGGATTATCAGATTGCTGTAGAAGTGCGTCATGCGGATTGGTTTAAAGCGCCATATTGCGATCGCATAAATGCACTATTACAGAAGTTAGGCGTTGGTCGAGTTTTACTAGATTCGCGCCCAATCTATGATTTGACCGCACCTGTGCAGCAGGAACGCCGCAAACCAAACTTACCTTTGCAACCTGTGGTAACTGCCCCGTTTAGTATTGTGCGATTTGTCAGCCATTCCGATCGCGATTTAAATATGCGTTTTTGGCAAGAATGGTTAATCTATGTGCAAAATTGGTTAGCTAATGGAACCCAAATTTATTTTTTTATGCATTGTCCTGTCGAAGAGCGATCGCCCCATAATGCCAAATATTTTCAGGAAATGTTAGAAAAAGCAAATATCCCAGTGCCAATCTTGCCTTGGAATGAGCTAGCCATACCGCCACAACAATTAACCCTATTTTAAAATGCTTACAATTAAGTCAGTCTTGCGAGTCTTGCTTGCAATATTCATGATTACCGCAGGTACGCTCCATTGGTTAATCCCCGATCCCTTCGTGAAGATCGTTCCTGCTTTTTTGCCATATCCTCTGGCACTGGTTTATATCAGTGGTGTATTTGAGATTTTAGGGGGAGTTGGCTTGCTAGTGCCACCAGTGAGTCAAGCCGCCGCATGGGGATTGATCGCCCTATTCATTGCGGTATTTCCAGCGAATATTAATATGGCAGTTAATCGGATTCAGATGGATGGAATTCCTGATTCAGATGTATTGCGTTGGGGGCGTTTACCTCTGCAAGCAGTGCTGATTGCATGGGCTTGGTGGTACACCCGCAAGTAAAGGTTTTTTGTGGCGCTGCTTCGCAGCGCCACAAAAAAATCTGGTTCTTTATTAAATTGTAGAAATCATGACTCAACCACTAACATATTCAGACGATCGCTATGAGACATTCATTCAGCCTGTGGATGAATACAATCGCGAATTGATTGCTAATGTACATCCACTAGATTGGGTTAATCCTCAACCAGTGGCGATCTATGATCTAGTCGTGATTGGAGCAGGAACGGCAGGGCTAGTTGTGGCAGCAGGAGCAGCAGGGTTAGGACTGGGCTTAAAAGTTGCCTTGATTGAGAAAAACTTGATGGGAGGTGACTGTCTGAATGTTGGTTGCGTTCCTTCTAAATGTGTGATTCGTTCTTCGAGAGTAGTAGCAGATATTCGCGATGCGGCTCCCTTTGGCATTAATCCACTATCTGAGATTGATATTGATTTTGGGGCAGTAATGGAACGGATGCGAAAAATCCGTGCGGGGATTAGCGAAAATGATTCCACAGAGAGATTTCGTAATCTTGGTGTCGATGTGTTTCTTGGTTCAGGAAGGTTTGTTGGGGAAAATGCGATCGCAGTTAACGATCAGCGATTACGGTTTAAAAAAGCGGTAATCGCCACAGGTGCAAGGGCTTCGACTCCGCAAATCACAGGATTATCTGAAGCAGGATATTTAACCAATGAGACTGTTTTCTCGTTAACTGATCGCCCCAAAAGATTGGCAG
>CASBRC010000397.1 GCA_949128015.1 Synechococcales cyanobacterium PMM_0003 | reverse complement strand
TTTTTGCCTGCTGGATATCGAGTAGAGGCATCAATGGGGCACGTGCGCGATTTGCCACAATCAGCCAGTGACATCCCTGCGGAGCTAAAGGGGACTGAATGGGCAAAGCTCGGCGTGAATGTTGATGCTGACTTTGAGCCGCTATATATCGTGCCAGACGACAAGAAAAAAATCGTCCGCGAACTCAAGTCCGCCCTAAAAGGAGTCAAAGAACTCATCCTAGCGACTGACGAAGATCGCGAAGGCGAAAGTATTTCTTGGCACTTATTGCAGATCTTGCAGCCCAAAGTGCCGATTAAGCGCATGGTTTTCCATGAGATCACCGCCGAAGCAATTAAAGGCGCGTTAAAAAATTGTCGCCAGATCGACGATCGCCTTGTCCATGCTCAAGAAACCCGCCGCATCCTCGATCGCCTTGTCGGTTACACCCTCTCACCTTTACTTTGGAAAAAAATTGCATGGGGCTTATCGGCTGGACGAGTGCAGTCCGTAGCTGTGCGCGTGATTGTCAACCGCGAACGCGAACGCCGTGCTTTTAGATCAGGCAGTTTTTGGGATTTAAAAGCAAATCTCCATGCACCGAAACAAGAATTTCCTGTACAGCTAGTCTCAGTCGGCGGTACAAGTGTTGCCACAGGCAAAGACTTTGATGAGGCGACTGGCAAAATTGCTCAGGGTCGCAAAGTTTTATTGTTGGATGAGACGGCTGCGATCGCATTACAACAGCGCTTAAATGGCAAGGTCTGGTCAGTCAGCAATCTTGATGAGCGTCCCGCTACTCGCAAACCTTCGCCACCATTTACCACCTCGACATTGCAACAAGAGGCAAATCGCAAACTACGCATGTCGGCGCGGGACTCGATGCGCGTCGCTCAAGCCTTGTATGAGCAAGGTTTTATTACCTATATGCGTACTGACTCGGTGCATTTGTCGCAACAGGCGATCACCGCTGCGCGTCAATGCGTCACCACGATGTATGGCAATAACTTCCTCAGCAAAGAGCCTCGCCAATATGTGACCAAATCCAAAGGCGCACAGGAAGCTCACGAAGCAATCCGTCCCGCAGGTGAGTCTTTCCGCACTCCTCAAGGAACAGGATTATCTGGACGTGAATTAGCACTCTATGATCTGATCTGGAAGCGCACTGTTGCCTCACAGATGGCGGATGCTCAGCTAACCATGCTCAGCGTGCAATTGACCGTTGAGGACGCTTTATTTCGGGCTTCGGGTAAACGCATTGACTTCGCAGGATTTTTCCGCGCCTATGTTGAAGGCTCTGACGATCCCGATGCCGCGTTGGAAGAAAAAGAGGTAATGTTGCCGCCGCTCAAACTTGGCGATCATCCTGTTTGCCGCGAATTAAACACCGTCGGTCACGAAACCCAGCCCCCCGCCCGCTATACCGAAGCTGCTCTCGTCAAAATGCTCGAAAGTGAAGGCATCGGTCGTCCTAGTACCTATGCCAGCATTATCGGCACAATTTGCGATCGCGGTTATGTGCAGCTTATAAATAATGCGCTGATCCCCACCTTCACCGCCTTTGCTGTCACCAGTTTACTAGAGGAGCATTTCCCCAATCTCGTCGATCCCAGTTTCACCTCGAAAATGGAGCAAACCCTCGATGATATTTCGACAGGTAGCGTAGAATGGCTGCCCTATCTCAAGAAGTTCTATTCAGGCGATCAGGGTTTAAGCGGACAGGTAAAGTCTCGCGATAGTCTGATCGATGGCGAATCGGCAAGGACAGTTCGCCTTGAAGGTTTGGATGATGATGTTAAGGTCAAAATTGGTAAGTTTGGCGCTTATATCCAAGTTGGTGATGGCGATCGCACGGTCAATTCTTCCATTCCTCAAAACTTCACGCCTTCTGATTTGGTTCCCGAAAAAATCGAACTTTTACTTAAGCAGAAGCTCGAAGGCCCCGATCAAGTCGGTATCCATCCTGAAGCCAATGAGCCAATTTTCATGATGATGGGTCAATATGGCCCCTATGTGCAGCTAGGGCAAGCCACAGATGCAGTTCCCAAACCTAAACGTGCATCTTTGCCAAAGGGTATGCAGCCCGAACAAGTCACCCTCGATCTTGCCGTAAAGTTACTAGCTTTGCCGCGTACTTTGGGCGAACATCCTGATACTGGCAATCGGGTATTTGTGAATACGGGGCGGTTTGGCCCCTATGTTTGCCATGTCAAAGGTAATGGCGACAAAGACGACAATCGATCGCTAAAGTCCACTGATGATCCCTATACGATTACCTTTGAGCGTGGCTTAGAACTGCTAGCTCAGCCAAAAACTCTGCGAGGAGCATCTGCTGCCAAAGTTTTAAAATCACTAGGTAATCATCCTAGTGATGATGAAGCGATCGAGATTCTCGATGGTAAGTATGGCGCATATGTAAAGCATGGCAAGATCAACGTGTCTCTAACCAAGGAGCAAACTGTGGAAGGGCTGACTTTAGAAGAAGCTCTGTCAATGCTGGCAAGTAAATCTGGCAAAAGCCAAACTACTAGTAAGCGTACTAAGTCAGCTTCGACAGAAACCAAGAAAACCACGACGAAAAAGACCACTGCAAAATCCACGGCAACTAAAGCTGCAACAACTAAAACTGCCGCGAAAACCACTAAAAAAAGCACAACTAAAAAGACTGCGGCAACAAAGTAACCCTAATTCTCTGACCAAAAGATAAAGGCGGTGCGAAGCACCGCCTTTATCTTTTGTTGCGATCGTGTTAGGACATTTCCAAGAAAGAAAATACCCTGTAAAATACGCATGTCGGACTTACCCCCTTTAATTCCCCCTTGCCAAGGGGGAAAACCAGAAATCTTGTTCCCTCCCCT
>CASBRC010000396.1 GCA_949128015.1 Synechococcales cyanobacterium PMM_0003 | reverse complement strand
TTCAGCACGATCCAATTTAGGGGTTCCATCACTGACACAACTAGCTAATTATTTGTTAATTGCCGATTTACCTGCTTACCCCACACTCGCAAGTTTGGGGGCGGTTGCAACATCAACTTATACCGCAGGACTGGCATTAAAATTAGATGCCAGCGCGCGATCGACCGCTAACGGTGTTGCACCTTTAAATGCTAATAGCTTAGTCCCGATCGCCAACCTACCTGCTTACCCCACACTCGCAAGTTTGGGCGGGGCTTCAATCTCGCAACTAAACAATTATTTGTTGATTGCCAACCTACCTGCTTACCCCACACTCGCAAGTTTGGGGGCGGTTGCAACATCAACTTATACCGCAGGACTGGCATTGAAATTAGATGCCAGCGCGCGATCGACCGCTAACGGTGTTGCACCTTTAGATGCTAATAGCTTAGTCCCGATCGCAAACTTGCCTCTAAATACTTTTTTCTCTTTCACGGCGGGCGCAAGTTTCAAGGGAGGCGGGTCGCCTGGGCTTGCTACAAACATACAAGCTGGTATTGATGGTAGTGGTCTCCCTAGATATTGGTTAGTTAATGAGTCAGCACCTGTAAATAGTCGAATAAAAAGCATCACAGTAGCCAATAATGGAAATGTCCAAATCCGCCATCATAATGATAATTTAAGCGATGGAAACGTACTCGAACATACAGCATCAGGTAACGTTTTGACTAATGGAACCTTACGCTGTGGTGCGGGCCCGAATCATTTTACAGGCGCTCAATTTGTACCGGGTGCGCTATTCTTTAGAAATGATATTAATATGCTTATTTACAGCGATGGCACAAACTGGCGACGTATGGACAATAACGCAATCGTATAATGCAAAAACAAGACGCGATAAACTTAATCCCCCCTGCTTATTCCGACGATCGCGCCAAATATTTTGCCGATATTATTTGGACAGAAACACAGACCGGATCGTTTGCTTGGCAGCTAGAAGATGACGAATACCTAATACAATCTATCGCAGCTTTCACGCCATCGATCGCGCCGTTTGCTGCTAGATTATCATCAGGCGATCGGCGTACCTTATTACGTGAATTACCGGGGCTTCTAAGGTTAGCTGGCACTAATCACAGTGTTGTTAGAACTTTAGAACTATTCGGATATACTGCGGAATTAGTCGAAAATCCTGGTAGTGTTGCTGGCACTTTTCACGTTAAAATAGTCCAGAATTTTATTCTGGCTGAAGTGACCGCGATCGTTAACTACTTTAAACCTGTCGGGCGCGTCCTAACAAGTATCCAAAACTTTGAAGCGATACTATTAGATGGCACTCGACTATTTGACGGATCGACTACTCTCAGCTAATAAAAAACCTGTGAAATTATTCACAGGTTCCTATTAGTTAATCCCATTATTGGGAATTACATCAAATCTCGAACAGTCTCAACCATCGACTCTACCCATTTTGTGTGCTGGTAGCTAGTATTGTCTTCCTTGCGTCCGGTGGCGATCGTGTTGGAGGAATACGGTTTGCCCTTCTCTGTGGGGAAATAGGCGGGTTCTGTTTTGCCTTTGTTAGGGTTCTTTATCTGATACCCGTGGTGCGTCAACAGCGCGTTAATTACCCGTCCTGAGAGTCCTAACCGATCGCCGATCGCCGTGGGAGTTAGCAGTATTTCTGCGATCGGGGTATTGGCTGCGAGTAGCGAGTGCGCGGCGTTAATTTGCTTTTTCAATTCTGGATGAAGTTTACCGATCTCGTTCAAAATGAAACCATCAACTAACGCCGGATCGAGACTGGTTAAAACGTGTCTTAAAGGGTTGATAGCTGCTACAGTAGCCTCTACCGATGAGCCTAACTTAGGTTGCTCGACTTGCGGTGCGATCGGCTGTTCGACTTCATATTTCCCCGTCTTGCGGATACTGGGAATAACTTCGCGAGTGATCCAGCGCTTAAAGACTTTAGCCTGCGGTTTACGGGAAGTCAACACCAGCGAGTACATCCCAGACTCTGAAACGCCCACTACGAACTGCTTTCGCGCGATGGTATCGGTAGTAGCTATATCATCTCTTTTCTCATCAGTATCCAGTCTTGATAGTGCGTCTGAGACATTAAGTATACCCAAAACCTTACACAAGTCGATCGCGACAAACCAGGGTTCTCCCTCGATCGTAACGATCCGGACTTGATTGCTCTCAAACTCAAACTTTGCTATACTAGACATAACTTACCTTGGTTGATTTATTCTTCAAATACATTATACCATAGTATCATTAAAAACCCGCAATCTTTCAAAAGAATTTGCGGGTTTTTTATTGGGCCCGATCGCCCGTTATGAGGATTCCCATAACGGGCGATCGGCAATTATTGGGATCACAATAATTGGGCATTATCGGGATCACGATAATGCTTCAGTTTTCATTACTCAGCACTAGATCCGCAAAGTTTCGACAGCTTACGGCAAGGTTAGTTTTCTTGGCTTTATGCGGAGGATCTTCAAGAATCAATAATATCTCGATCGCCCGATCGCCGTATTCGTAATCCTCAATGCACTGGTTAGCCAGCGCGATCGTCGCTGCTTTGAGAATGTCGAAAATATCATTGTCAATTTCAGTTCCCGGCGGGTAGAATCGGCGGGGCTTAGTGTTAGGAATTAGCCAGAATAACTTGACCCGATAAGCTAACCTGGTCAAGCCTTTATCGCCCTTCCTGCACTGTTTAGATAGCTGTTTTAAAGCTTGATTGATTCGGGATTTATTGGCTGTTTCCTTCTCTTTTAACAGCTTGTTTTTGCGGGCGATCGCACTCTCAACTCTTTTAGCCTGCTTATGCTCTTTCTGGGTTCGATCGCCCGGTGCTTTTTTCGCAGCCTTTAGACCGACCTTAGTAATAGTGGGGCGTGTTTCTGTCTGCATATCTCGATTCCCAACAATGGGATTAAAGGTTTCTAACTCTGAAGCCATATCCTACCATATACACGTTATTAATCCCTTTGTTGCCTGATAAGCCCTTAGCTGCTGAACTAATAGCAGTATTAACCGCAGGGTGATAGGTTTCTAGTCGCAGATATGATGTTTCTACTGTAGGGATAATTACAGCATCTATAATCAAATCTTGATTGTAATGTCTTAACGTGCTACTGTTACTATCAGCCCCCATTTGAGTCGATAACGACCTATCTATGCCCACGCCGTCAAGGGTAAATCGTGCGCGCATAGAATCAGTATTTGAGCCTAAGATAACCGCTTGCCAATAATGAATAAATGGCTTTAAGTTGAGGCGATCGGAAAATTCCTCAACTACATTTTGAGGAAACCCGATCGGGTTTTTAAAGCTACCATAACCCGCCCCGTTTATATCAACAAAATTCCAAGTCCCCGGATTCACAGAACCGCCGTTTGATGTACTCGGATACTCTCCGAAAAAAGTTTGAAATTCGATAACAAAAGGATCGCCGCTTGGAGCCGAATACCAAGTCCAAACACTCGAACTATTAAGTCCGAGAATTCCCGGATTGGCTCTAATTGCTGATGCTATGCCATCCAAGTTATTTCCCGACTTTATCATCCCATTGTTTATAACGCCATTAGCTGCATTATCTGCCGTGGTCAACTTGCCTCTAGCAGTAACTACCGCTGTATTATTAGTATTTAATTGAGTAACAGAGACCGCCGCGCTAGCTTGTAAAGTGTTAGCGGTGCTTACTCTGTTTCCGGCATCAGTAGCCATCGAATTAAATGCAGTCTGTTGCGCCGTGAAATTAGCTAGCGCCGCGTCTATCTCAGCTAATAGGGCGATCGCAGCATTAGCCAAAGTCACGGTTTGATTCCGCAAAAATTCCCCACAGTTAGCGACTCTTTGATATCTACTGTTTATTTCTGCGGCGGATTGTTGCGTTGTATTTACAAATACGTTGGGAATTGTCCACTGAGACAAGGGGATATAATCAGGCATTGGCTATTAATCTTTTAAAGTGAATTCGCGGGAAATACCACTAAGTTAACAAAAAAAATGAGAATTAGCAAGCTAATCCCATTTAAACATACAGGGTTACAAGAAGGCTAATTAACCTTTAGCGTCCTTTTTAAATTATAGCGAAAAATATGCTAATTTTAAATAACTATCGGGTTTTAAATTATGGCTATTCCGATGAACCTACAAACTAACCAGCCAATTAACAATACACGCTCAACAGAAAAAAAAGGGGAGTTACACCCTAACGCAAAATTATCTCAAATACAAGTAGATGAGATGAGAAAACTGCATGAGATAGACAATGTAGCACCCGCAGTTTTGATTGAGCGCTTTAATATTTCTAGGTCAACAGTTAGCTCTATTTTGAGATATCAGACATGGAAACCTCCAAAATGAGCTAGACTGGACTAACAGGCTGATTCGGGGATTTTTTAGCATCTACTTTCAACAAAGTTTAAGTTGTGCATGAGAGTAGGACAATAGAATGGTAGAAATTATTGACGCAGTTATTGGCGGCATAGAAAGATTATTAAATGCCGTCAATTCAAAGCGTCGCGTGCTATTACTGACCTTTTTAATGTTGTTAGCTATTATCTTTTTGTTAGCTTATCAACTCATTCACTCGCAGGACGTAATAAGTGAGTTCACGACACCGCGAATTGAGCGTGTGTCCGGCTGGTGTTATCAGCAGAGAGTTGTACGGGGTAAGAGAATTGTAGCGGTACAATTTTCTATACCTGATGAACTAATCTCAAAAGGGGTCACTCAGAGTCTTGCGGCTTTTGTTTTTACTAAACCTGTAAATGAGTTAGAATTTGACAGATTTTGCGATTCACTGATTGACGAAATATTCGACCCAGAACCAAAGATAAAGTTACTTAGAAGCCGTCCAGAATGGAAAGAGAGATTAAAAGAATATTACAAAAATCTCTATGACCCGATCGCCCATATACCTCTGAGAAAATCAGAATTTACGGATCTAAAATGACAATTACAGCAAAAGTTTCAACAATTCTAAAAGCGCGCAATCTGCCATCAGAACAGCTACAACCGCACGAAAAAATCAACATTCTCAAAGGGGAAGTATTGCGGGTCTCAAGAATTACACCCGCGCTAAATCAGCACCTTTCTTTAGAGTTGATTGATAGCGAATTTAGCCACGGTTTTGTTTATGCACCCCATTGGGAATATCAGCAGGTAGAAACTGTTTTGCCTGCCAAATACTACTATCAAACAGATAACCCTAGCGGATACGGCTATCGAGAGTGTAACGGCACTGCTAACGCAATAATGCTCAACTATTTGCTCAATGGAAAATTAGACGATACAGCAGCAAGAAATAAGATAGCTCAGCCAGAATCCATCTATCTAAACGTGCTTAAACGGTACGGCGATAGCACGAATCACAATGCCAACACAGAGGCTCTAAATGAGTTTGGGATTGATAGCTATTGGTCAACTTCATTAACTTTTGACGATTACTATCTATCGATCCGCAATTCCATCCCGATGGTTTTGGGGTTAGATTACAAAGACCACGGCCATATAGTTTGTGGTGTCGGGTTTGAATTGCGGGATAAGATTATCGTGCATGACCCGTTTGGGGCCCGTGAAGGTACGACCGATAACTGGTTATCTAATCTGCCAGAAGCCGGAAAATTTGACGTATACTCGATCGCCTCAATGACAAAACTATGGCTAGTCGGAGGTTCGGGCGGATGGGGACGCGTTGTTACCCGCATCGACGGTCGCCCGACCGTGTTTGCAAATTAATTCCCAACACTGTGAATTAAAAAGTTTTTGATTGATCCGGATTTTCATCAGATACTATGCTATAGTACGATAGAAAGTTAAAATAATATCATGATTAAACTGAAACTATTGACGGCGCGTGAAAGTGACTTGACTGTTGAAGAGTCGGAGAGGTACAAAATTGGCGCGATCGACGCGCTGCAACGCAAAATTAGGCTTAAGCGACGCAACAAAAACAAACCAGGCAAGGGCAAGAAATAATATAAACCCGGCAATTTTAGATAGTTGCCGGGTTTTATTTTGCGCGATCGCGCGATCGC
>CASBRC010000395.1 GCA_949128015.1 Synechococcales cyanobacterium PMM_0003 | reverse complement strand
TCCGCTCAGCCATCGATGGCTGAGCGGAGTCGAAGCCAGTCTCATAGATAGTTGGTACTTTATTTTCGCGCTCGTCCCTAGCAATCGCCAAGCCTTTGATCGCCTTATGCTCCTGATTGCTACCTTCATTCATTATCCTGGGGTAGGTTGTCCTGATCATGATATTGATTCGCAATCTGCCCATGATTCTGTTGGAAGTGTTTCATTACAGCGCTTTGCGCTGTTATAAAACCCAGAAAATTTGTTAAAAGTGCCGCTTTGCGGCACTTTTAACAAATTTTCTGTACTACTCAAAGCCTCAACAGGCTGTACCACAGCGATCGCTTAATGAGTTTTGCCGTTGGGTTAATCAGTTTGGGTACAATGCTCAATTGCTTGAGCCTTCGTTTTTAGTTGAGCGTTATCAGGAAATGGTGCGGCGGTTAACTGATTTGTATAGGCAAAAAAAACTTAAAGCCCAAAAATCTGTGGCGCACGCGCAGTGTGCGCTACAGATTTTTAAATTTTGGGTAGCCAAAGCGTAAGGGCAATTCATGAATTGCCCTTACGCTTTGGCTTTGCTGTATAATTGCCTCGCGCCTCTCTAATACCCAAATCCATGACTCTTCGCATTTACAACACACTCACCAGACGCAAAGAAGATTTTATTCCACTCGAATCTGGAATAGTGAAAATGTACGTTTGTGGTGTGACTGTTTATGACTATTGCCACTTAGGACATGCTAGAGCATATGTAGTGTGGGACATGATCCGTAGATATTTGGGAACAAAATATCAAGTTCAATTCGTGCAGAATATTACTGACATTGACGACAAGATTTTGAAACGCGCTCAAGAACGCGAGACGACGATGAATGCGATCGCAAATGAATATATCGCCGCCTATGACGAAGATATGGCAAAGCTGAATATTGCCAAAGCTGATGATTATCCCCGTGCGACTGAGACGATCCCCGAAATTATTGAGCTAATTCAGCAATTGATTGATCGCGAATATGCCTATGCTTCTGGTGGCGATGTCTATTATGCGGTGCAGAAATTTCCTAGTTATGGCAAGCTCTCAGGACGGAAGTTAGAAGATATGCAAGCGGGTGCGAGCGGTCGGGTGGATGATCAAGAAGCACAAAAGCGCTATCCCTTTGACTTTGCTTTATGGAAGTCCGCCAAGCCTAATGAACCATTTTGGTCATCGCCTTGGGGCGATGGAAGACCTGGATGGCATATCGAATGCTCGGCAATGGTGCGATCGCGTTTGGGTGCAACCATTGATATTCATGCGGGTGGTGCAGATTTGCAATTTCCGCACCATGAGAACGAAATCGCCCAGTCGGAAGCTGCTTATAACCAGCCTCTAGCCAAATACTGGATGCATAACGGTTTTGTGAATATTGACGGCGAGAAGATGTCCAAATCGTTGAATAATTTTAAAACTATTCGCGATTTGTTTGGCTATTTCGATCCAATGGCAATCCGTTTATTTATTTTGCAAGCGCAATATCGCCAACCGATAGACTTTACGGAAGATGCGATTAAGGCGGCAACTAAGGGCTGGGAAACTATTCGTGATGGAATGCTGTTCGCGGCGGATTTTGGCGAAAAGTTGGATTGGCAAAATATAGAGATTCCTTCGCGTCAGGATGTGGGTGAAGCGATTGCTTGTTTTGAAGAAGCGATGGATGATGATTTTAATACTTCGGTGGCGATGTCCCATGTATTTGAACTAGCTAAGAAATTACGCGCCGAGCGAAATTCGCTATCCCATGCTGGTAAAACGGCGGCGAGTTCTGAAGTTTTATTTAGAGATTGGCAAGCTCTTAGTTATATGACGAGTATTTTGGGATTTGTCGCCAATATTTGCGATCGCAAAGTTAAAGAAGAAAGCATCAGTGAAGTGGAAATTGCCTCTTTAATTCAACAACGGATTGAGGCTAAACAAGCGAAGAACTATCAAGAAGGCGATCGCATTCGTAATTATTTAAAAGAGAAAGGAATTACCCTAGTCGATCAGAAAGATGGGACAACACGTTGGATTATGTAGGCAAGCATAATTAATAAACCCAAAACCCAAAAAGCTGTGGCGCACGCTGCGCGTGCGCCACAGCTTTTTGGGTTTTAAAACTATAGTTTTAAGTGTGAGCTTACGCCGTATCTCTTGGCAGCTTTCACCATTTTGAGATAAAGTCCGCCGTCTTCAGTTAGTTGAATAACTTGCTCAGGTTTTGAGATTTGCTGATCTAAAACCTGCATAATTTGCTGAGCTACCGATCGCGCTAATAGAGGCGGTACAGAATTACCAATTTGTCTAAATCCATGCCATTTAGTACTGTGAAATCGAAACCAATCGGGATAGGAATGTAATCTCGCTGCCTCACGTACAGTTATACAACGTGGTGCAAAGGGATGTATCGGACGCGGAGCCGTAAACGCGCCACGATTGCTGGGAGTTCCTGCTCTTAAGGTATTACAAATTCCATCGGGATCGAGTTTCATAAAGTGACTAATCTTCTCAAGCTGTCCATTGGCGACTGTCCGAAATCTCTCAATCGAAGCGGGACTATGCACGGTACGGGTACTAGAAGTTAACAAACTGCGATCGCAATCACGCGGATAGGATAAATCGGCGCGATCTGCTTGTATCCCTCGTAAATACCCACTGTAATCGCTCTTGGGTTCTGGCAAATCTATCACACACCAGTCAAGATTTAAAAGTTCAGGATATTGATCAATATCAGGCAAATCTGCGATCGCATCGCGGACTGTGGGACTATCTGGCAAACTTGCTAGATCTTTGGGAATACGTTTTGCTTTTGCGGGTTTGGTAATGGGTGCTGGGTAATGGGGAAGAGTTAGATCTTGACGACAACCGATTAAAAAGAGTCGCTCACGTTTTTGAGGAACGCCAAAATGAGAAGCGTTGAGAATTTGGTAAGGTTTGAGAATTTGATAGCCTTTTTGCTCAAAGCTCTCGATTACTTCGCCGATAAACTGCTGTTGATCGCCGATGGTTAATCCTTTCACATTTTCCATTACAAAATATTTGGGGTTGAGTTCGATGACTAAGCGCATAAAATGCGAGATCAACTCATTGCGCGGATCGTCAAAGGCGCGTTTGCCCATTAACGAAAAACCTTGGCATGGTGGCCCGCCAAAAACGACATCAATTTCGCGATCGCCTATTTTTGATTTTTGACGAATATCATCACCAGATACATCAGTAACACTGGCACATAGCGCTGTCCACATCGGGAAATTATATTCATGGGTGGCACAATGGATGGGATCGATCTCCACAGATGCAATTACATCAAATCCTGCTTGCTCAAAGCCAAGCGTCATACCGCCCACACCCGCAAATAGATCTACTGCGATCGGTCGTTGATTTCCCATAATTCACAAAGCTTTTAGATATCCACACACAAAAGCTATTGTAGTACAGCGCCTTGCGCTCTTATTTCTTACGGTGCTGTATCCTGTTGATATTCCTCTAAATCACTTCATACGAGAGCAAACATGCAATAAGATTTTTTCTAACTGAGCAAAATCAATGGGCTTGCTCATGTATTCATCCATACCTGCTGCCAAATATGTATCTCGATCTTTTTGAGATGCATTTGCGGTCACCGCAATGATGTAAGGGCGATCTTTTTGATCCCATTCTGCTAAAATTTGTCGCGTTGTCTCGATGCCATCCATATCATCCATTTGGATATCCATCAAGATCGCGTCATAGTGCTTCTGTCGCAGTTGAGCTAGCACCTCTACGCCATTCCTCACGATGTCAGGCTCATATCCTAATCTTTGCAGAAATTTCTGAAGCAGGACTTGATTGTATTCAACATCATCAGCAACTAAAATACTTAGGGGAAGTGTGGCGGCTAATTTGACCTTGTTCACAATAGAAGCCTGATCGAGAGACATTTGTTCAGGAGTGGCTGGCTCAAGGATCCGATCGGTTTGAGGCGGGGTAGAAATTGCGATCGCAGGCAATAATCCCAATGTTGCTGCTGGCAATATGGATAATGACTGTGGGGGTTCCATTAAATTCAGAGCAAAACTAAAGGTACTGCCCACACCGATCTCACTGACAACTTTAATTTCTCCACCCATTTTATTAACCAGATTTTGGCTAATTGCTAAGCCTAACCCTGTACCTTGAGGCTTAGTTTCCGCTTTGCCAACCTGCTCAAATGGTAAAAATATTTTTTCAAGTTCGTTGGCAGAAATACCTGTCCCCGTATCGGTAATCGCAAATTTAATGACTTCGCTGAGGTCTCCTGCTTGGTCAGTTGATGGATATTTGCTAACCGCAAATGTAATCTCGCCCCTAGATGTAAACTTGATGGCATTACTCAGCAAATTAAGCAGAACTTGTCTTAAGCGTTTTTCATCGGCATAGATCATTTCGGGCAGATCGGCGGCGAACTGCTTGGTAAATGTGAGATTTTTTTGTTCAGCCTTGATTTGCAACATCTCTACTGTCATTTGCAAAAAAGCTTCTAGAGAGAATATATTTAACTCAATCTCCATTTTCTCAGATTCAATCTTGGAGATATCAAGAAGATCTTGAATTAAAGAGAGGAGATGTTCACTAGATTGATAAATCATCTCTAGAAATCTCTGAGATTCAGTGTCTTTAGACAGGGTAAGCTGAAGAAGTTGCGAAAAGCCAATAATTGCCGTTAGGGGCGTGCGTAACTCATGACTCATATTTCCCAGAAACCTACTTTTAGCATTGTTCGCCGCTTCTGAAGAAAGCATCGCTTCTGACAAAGCTTGGTTTTTAATAGTCAGTTGTTGTTTTTGGAAATTGCGTTCGGTGACATCTTCAATCGCAATTAAGATCATTGTGCCAATATCGGGTTGATCGATTTGACAAGCATTGAGCAACATCGTGCGGGTTCCCAATTGAGCAAAATTTTGGGTGACTTCATAATCTTGGACAGCGATATCTAGCAAGAGAATTTGATTTAGTAGCGATCGCAATTTAGGAGTATCCCAAGCTCCATTGCCAAGCTCAAAAATTGATTGCTGCTCAGTTTGCGCGGGACTCGTTTGAAAAACTTGATAAAAAGCACGGTTTGCGGTCACAACTTGCATCTCATCATTGAGAACGATCAGGGGCTGGCGTAAAGTCTCAATGATCGCGTTGGCATAGTTGCGTGAAAATTCTAATGCGATCGTATTTTGTTTGATCAGATTAATATCAATTAAGCTAATCACAACTCCATCAATGTGATTGTCAAGAGTCCGATAGGGACGAATTCTCAAACTGTACCAATGTCCTTGGTGATCTTGGACATCTTGCTCATAAGGGATCAGGCTGTTGATTACTGATGTGATTAAGGCTTCGATATTCGGCACATCAACATTGTCATGAATATGGCTAAAGGGTCGTCCCACATCACTGGCGATCAGATTAAAGGCTTCCTCTGCCATTGGCGTAAATCGTCGGATTCGCAAATCGCCTGACAACATCAATATCGGGATATTGACGCTGCTGAGCAGGTTTTGCATATCGTTATTGACTTGCCCTAACTGGTTATTGCGACTACGCAACTCATCGTTAATCGTAGTCAACTCTTCATTAGTCGCTTGGATTTCTTCTTTAGCAGTTTCTAATTCTTCATTAGCACTTTGCAATTCCTCATTGCTAGATAGG
Source organism: Synechococcales cyanobacterium PMM_0003 (assembly GCA_949128015.1). Lineage (GTDB taxonomy): Bacteria > Cyanobacteriota > Cyanobacteriia > Pseudanabaenales > Pseudanabaenaceae > Pseudanabaena. The sequence continues at coordinate 3,153 of CASBRC010000395.1, read as the reverse complement.
ATTTCTTCACCAGCAATTTTTAGATCTTGGTTACTGGCTTCCTGCTTTTCGATAATCGATCGCAAATATTCCTTAGTTTTCTCTAACTCATGGGTGAGGCGAACTATCTCCATATTCTCTCTAGTCGCGCCATCTTTGCGGTACTTGGTAAGTGAATTTGTGGATGGATCTGTGGATGCAGGTGCTAGCAAGATTTGACTTGGATGGCTTTCAAATAGCACCAAAAAATACTGATCGTTATTAGCCACTAACGGAATCACATCTAACTTGACAAGCACACCTTGCTCCATCTCAATCCCATATTTAGAGATCGGTATATTTTGCTCTTTGGCATTGTCAATCGCCGTTCGTAGGTCTAGTCGCAACTCTGAACGCACCATTTTTAATAAATTTAGGCTAGCTTTGCCGGGAGATGGCTCTAGGTATGCACTAGTTTGTCCCCGAAATTGCAAAATCTCTAGATCAGCATTGATCATTACACCCACAGGTGCGTATCGACTGAGTACCACCTGATCGGCTAGCTTTTCTAAATTGATCTCTTCCATAGGAGTTTCATTGCGTATAGCTAGAGCAGTCGATTGATTTACATATTTGCTTTGGGGGACAAAGTTAAAATTCATCCGCGACTGAATGGGTTTGCTCTTATAAATTCGGCTCTTTTTATCAACGATCTCGAATAAATCTCCAGCATTACCGATCCCCTCTGAGCTACCCAACATCAAAAATCCATTGCTATTCAGAGCATAATGAAAAATGGGCATTACCTTTTTTTGAAGTACTGGCTCTAAATAAATCAACATATTCCGACAACTAATCAGATCCATTCGCGAAAATGGCGGATCACTTGTTAAATCTTGTCGCGCAAATATACATGATTCTCTGACTAACTTGCCAATTTGGTAGCCCCCTTCTACGGGCTTAAAAAATCGCCGTAACTGTTCTGGTGAGATATCCATCAGCAAGTTTTCAGCATAGATTCCCAGTCTTGCTGTCTCGATCGCTGTTTGACTAATATCCGTCGCAAAAAGCTGAATCACATGTTTGACAGGATAGGTGTCAAGAAACTCTAACAAGCTAATTGCGATCGAATAAACCTCTTCTCCTGTCGCGCAACCCACCACCCAGATCCGAATTGGTAGTTCCTGTGATTTATGCTCACAAATTGCAGGAAATACTTGTTGACGAAGAGCGCTAAAAGATTCTGGGTCACGAAAGAAGCTGGTTACATTGATCAAAATATCGTGATAAAGCTTTTCGACTTCTACAGGATGACTTTGCAAATATTCGGCATAAAGATCTAACTGCTGCAAATTCAGCAAACTCATCCGTCGCGCAATTCTGCGCCTGAGCGTACCTTTTTTATAATGGCTGAAGTCAACGCCCTTTGCATTGTGTAATAGCCCCAAGACAATTTTTAAGGCTTCCTTATTTTCTGGGCTTTCGTTAAAAATTAACGCAGTCTGATCGTTAGGTTCATAAACAGTGATCGCGGTATTGATCTTGCTATCGCCAGACTCATATCCACCATGACTAATGTTTACTAGTTCCGCCGCGATCGCCTCAGGCGACAACACAAAATCGACATATCCCGATGCGATCGCAATCATGGGCATGGTCGGAAATTGAGCCGAGTCAAGATCCTGCGCGATGGTAATTCCGCCCAAGGTCTTAATGGTCTCCAAACCCTTTGTCCCGTCTTCGTTATTACCCGTTAAAATTACGGCGATCGCCTGATCCCAACGATCATTCGCAAGCGAGCTAAAAAATGCATCGATCGCCATATATTTGCCATCGACCTGCTGACGCGCTCCCAACTTCAAGTGACCCTGTTCTATCGTCATCAGCGTATTAGGCGGAATTACATAAACAGAATTTAGCTCAATGCTCATGCCTTCCTCTGCTTCATGAACGGGCATCTGCGTCGTTTTTTGTAAAATTTCGCTTAACTGGCTATCATACTGCGGTGATAAATGCTGGATCAGCACAAAGCCCATACCCGTATCGATTGGTAAATCACTTAGTATTTGCGTAAATATCTCTAAACCTCCTGCTGAGGCTCCAATTGCGACGATTTTGAAGCGATCTTGTGGATTTTGTTCAGATTCTATTGATACATCTAAGAAGTTATTGGCTGCCAAATTTGAATCTGATCCATCAATCATTAGCTTCTTACTTGTTTAGCCTACGATACTGACAGTAGTATAAAAACAGTGATTCATATCTTAAGAAAAAAAGTAATTCCTAACAATAAAAATACCAAAACACCGTAGGGGCTTAGCATTCCCACCACAATTTATGAATTTTCAGATCCCCCCCATTTGGGAATGCTAAGCCCAAACCTGACAACGCAGGGACAATTTATGGCAAATGAATGAAGAGGGTTTAGCATTTGCGATCGCGATTCCTGTGGTGAGGCAAATGAATGAAGAGGGTTTAGCATTTGCGATCGCGATTCCTGTGGTGAGTTTAGGCATGGTGGCGCAAATGCTAAACCCCTACTATTCTTCTATCATGTCGAATGCAAAAACTTTATTGAGATATTACAAGTTTTGATTACAACCACACCGTCAAGCTCTGTCGCCTCCGATTTTCCCGCTATTTGCGGAAATGAAGACGTAATTCAACGCGCCGTCCAAGAAGATACACCCGTATTTCTAAATAATAATAATAATCTCCGCCTTGAAGAGATTACCTCCGCTTTTGCTTGCGCCCTACACATGCACCAGCCCACCATTCCCGCAGGGCTAAATGGCGCATTAATCTGTAACCTGCAAAACATGTTTGAGCATCAAGGCGAAGGCGACAACCACAACGCTGGTGTATTTGCATGGTGCTATAGCCGTATGGGAGAGTTCATCCCCCAATTGGTCGAGCAGGGTAGCAATCCTCGGATCATGCTGGACTACTCAGGCAACTTGCTCTGGGGCTTGCAGCAGATGCAGCGCCATGACATTTTGGATAATCTCAAGCGGATAACTTGCGATCGCAAATATCAGCCCTATGTCGAATGGCTCGGCACAATGTGGAGTCACGCCGTCATTCCCTCAACACCGATTCCCGACGTGAAGTTACACATCCAAGCATGGCAAAGTCATTTTGCTTCGATCTTTGGTATCGATGCCCTAAAGCGTGTTAAAGGTTTCTCTCCACCTG
>CASBRC010000394.1 GCA_949128015.1 Synechococcales cyanobacterium PMM_0003 | reverse complement strand
TCATATCACAAACGCCAATACAGCTAAAACCAAAACAAAACCCGAAGAGTAGATAGATGCGGCGCGGAGCGCCGCATCTATCTACTCTTCGGGTTTTGTTTTGGTTTTAGCTGTATTGGCGTTTGTGATATGACTGCAATTGATATATGTGATAAAACAATTGCCAAAAATATTTTTCAGTTAATCCACAGGTAGAAGCGCCTCGCAATACTACATTTGAATACCAGTCATTGGGGGCGAGTTCTCGAGATAATTTATTAACGACACTGTAAGTTCTCACATTTGTATAAACCTTTTGATCGACAGTAACTGTGATCAGCTCATGTTGATAGCCACCTCTCGAAACGTCTTCGCGCATATCAAGCTGATCGCTTAGACGTAAAGGCAAGCAATATAAAACTCCTTCAACATGGGAATTTGCTTCTTTAACAATATCTAAGCATCCACAGTCACGATGTGGCGATCGATAATAAAAGCCAAATTTATAGCCACTTAACCTTGCTACTCCGACCACATAATGATGGGCTGTCTCGCCCAGCGATCGCTTTAAATCTACAGGACACATACAGGAGCCATAAGCAAAGTAGTAAAACATTGGCTCAGGTTGATTGCCTAGTTCGGTTTGCAAACTATTGCAAGTTTGTAGTTGTATTTTCTGTGATTTAAGAGATTCCGCCATATCGATTGCCTAGCAAAAGCCTTTTAGTATTCTGAGATACATGCCAAAAGTATAAAGCTTTGTGTATGCTCATCAGAATTAACCATCAGATGATTTTTTGGGATTGTAAAAGTTCTTAGATGATTAATGAATTCAAGTATGTCCTATCTAATTTGTAAAAAATATGTCCGACTATACAAAAAAAGATGTAGCACCTGATTTGTTGCCAGAAGTTGAATCTTTGCCAGAAAATCTAGATTGCAATCAGTTAGATATCAAAACTAAACTTTGGGAGCTAGCAATTGTATTTACAAAATTAGGTTCGATCGCCTTCGGAGGTCCCGCCGCCCATATTGCTCAGATTGAATTAGAAGTAGTCCAAAATCGTCGCTGGCTCAGTCGTGAAAAATTACTGGATTTGTTAAGCATCAGTAATTTGATTCCAGGACCTAATTCGACAGAGTTAGCGATTCATATAGGTTTAGAGCAGGCTGGATGGAGGGGGATGATCGTTGCAGGAGCTTGTTTTATCATTCCCGCAATGCTGCTAGTGTGGGGATTAGCGATCGCATATGTGGAATATCAAACAATTCCTGCCGTCGGTTGGCTCTTGTATGGAGTAAAACCTGTAATTATCGCGATCATTGCTCAAGCGCTATGGAAGTTAGGAAAATCTGCCCTAAAAAATATTCCAACTTGGATCGCAGGGATTTTAGTCCTAGTTCTATACTTTATAAACATTAACGAAATCGCCCTAATGCTTGGTGCTGGTTTAGCTGTCAGCCTAGTCCGCAATCTAACCTTTTTAAAAAAGACAAAATCTCTCTCCATCTTTTTTCCTTTCTCTTTAGCTGCGATCGCAATCGAAGCCCATCCCAAAACTTGGACAGCCGTATTTTTAAGTTTTCTAAAAATTGGTTCAGTTCTGTATGGTGGTGGTTATGTTTTGTTAGCTTTTGTGCAACAGGAATTTGTCGATCGCACTCATTGGTTAACCTCGCAACAATTATTAGACGCAGTAGCGATCGGACAATTTACGCCTGGCCCATTATTTACCACCGCGACATTTATCGGTTATCTCGTAGCAGGAAATTTGGGTGCGATCGCTGCCACGATTGGCATCTTTTTACCTGCATTTATCCTAGTTCCTTTGATTAATCCATTTGTAGCAAAATTACGCAAATCGCCTTGGACATCAGGGTTTCTCGATGGAGTCAATGCTGCCTCCATTGGTTTAATGGCAGCCGTGGCATGGGAATTGGGGCGCGGAACTTTGATTGATGTTTGGACGATTCTTGTTGCGATCGCAAGTTTAATAATTCTACTCAAGTTCCCCAAATTTAATTCGGCTTGGGTAATAATTGCTGGCGCTGCGATCGGTTGGCTACTCAAAACTCGATAACATTCTTTTCGCTGGTTCCTGTACCAGACAGATCGAGATAATTAACTCCAATCTGTTTATGGATTTCAATTTTGCGTTGCCTTGCTTCTTCAGCTTTGGCTTGATATTCATAGCCAACGGTTGGATTCGCAATCGCATTCTCAATGCATTGACTTATGCAGGCTTTTTCGTGCTTCTCACACATGATGTATTGGATTTTTGCGATCGCAGTTCTGACGACAATCTGGGGGCGTAATAAACCAATACGCGAGTTTTCATCGAGCCAGAGCAGATGCTGCAATTGCTGAGCAACTTCTTCTTTCTCCGCGCAAAGAATTTGTAACTGTTGGACTAAATGATCGGGGTAGGGTTCTTCTGAGGCAAGAGAAGTTTTATTTTCTTGGATTAAATTAAGGATGATTTGCCAAAGATAGCGATGATTGGATTGTGTAAATTCAATGTTTTCTTCTTCAGCAATTTCATCATATAAATAAGCCCGATGCTGTGGGAAATGGAGATAGATTTGCAAAAGCTGAGTTTCAGCAATGTGCAATGCGTTGGTTGTGGTCGTTAGGGAAGGCGCAGGTTTATTACTATTCCAGCGCGTATTGCGTAATTGACGACGGAGATCTTGCTCTAGACGCAATGCTAGATAGGAATTACCTTGAGATAATTTTTGAGCAGAAGAATGAATATAGTGAGTGCGAAAGAAGGAATCAACGGGTAAATTATTTAATAACTGTGCGATCGCTTGACTACTCTTTTGAAAGCGATCGGCTTGATTAAGATCTTGCCCTGAAAGGATTTGATCGATTTGCCAGTCCAGAAATAGGGGGGCATTTTTGAGTAAATCCCGATAAGCATCAGAACTATGTTGTTTGAGATATTCATCGGCATCTTTTCCATCAGGCATCGTTAATACCCGTAATTGCACAGTTCCATTAAAGACTAGCTCTTTAAAACCTGCGATCGCCTTTTCCGCTGCCGTAATCCCTGCTTTGTCCGCATCAAAATTCAGGATCACATTCTTCGATTCGGTATAGCGCAATAGCTGCTTCATCTGTTCAGCATTGAGTGCAACTCCCATCGTGGCGATCGCCTGTTCTATTCCCGCTTGATGCAGAGCGATCGCATCAAAATATCCCTCCACGACAATGGCTTGATCAGATTTGGATATGCCTTCACGCGCCTTATCCATCCCAAATAGAACTGTTCCTTTACTGAAAAGTTCTGTTTCAGGCGAGTTTAAATATTTAGGCTCTTCATCGCCCAACGATCGCCCACCAAAGGCAATTATCCGACCACGAGTGTCATGAATAGGAATCATTAAGCGATCGCGAAAGCGATCGTAAAAACCATTCCCTGTTTTGCGGGGAACGACTAAACCCGCTTCCTCAACTAAACTTACAGGAATCTGTTTTTGCTGAACTAGATAACCCATCAAGGTTTCCCAACCCGCAGGGGCATAACCCAGTTGAAATTTCTGGATGGTTTCTTTGCTCATTTGTCGCTTTTCGCTCAGATAAGCTAGAGCTTCACGACCTTGAGGGGCATAGAGCGCATGTTGATAAAAACTGGTGGTCAGTGCCATCACTTCGTAAAGGCGATCGCGATGGGAGATTTGACGCTGAATTTCTTTGGCTTTTTCAGGGTCGGCAGTTTGAATGGGAATGTTGTAGCGTTTTGCCAAATCCAAAACTACGTCAGAGAACGATCGCTTGTCGATCTCCATCAAAAACTTGACTGCTCCGCCTGATGCCTCACAATTAAAGCAGTGATACATCTGCCGTGATGGATTCACCGTCAAGGCTGTGGCGTTTGTACCATTGTGAAAAGGACAAGCCCCTCTAAAATTTGCCCCACTTTTGCGTAGCACAACGCGCTCAGACACGATATCGACGATGTCTGCTTTTTGACTTACTTGGTCAATGGTGTCTTGGTGGATCTTAAAGTGTGCAGACATTATCGCGATCGCCTATTTAAAGTTTTGAAAATCGCAGTATGTGAATTTTATTTTAATGTAAGCCATATCGCCATGCGATCGCAAAGACTAGTCAAAAATTAAATTTTTATGGATTTTTAGCTTCATAAGTAACAATGCTCATGGTTAACACAGCACGTCTGATCGCCCTGTAGTAAACTGATTTATTAATAAGGATCTCTACAATAAACTTTGCGCTCAAACGCGACCTATGGACTTTGCATATCAATACGCATGGCTGATTCCCTTGCTGCCACTTGTCGCAGCACTGATTATCGGCACAGGACTGATTACCTTTAACAAATCTACCAACAAACTGCGATCGCTCTGGTCTATCCTCAGCGTATCCGCCACTGGTGGCGCAATGGTGATGTCAGTTAACCTGCTCTGGAGTCAGATCCAAGGGCATGATCCATACCTCTACACCTTTGAGTGGGCCCAAGCAGGTAGTTTTCATCTGAACATGGGCTTTGTGATCGATCATCTCACTGCACTCATGCTAGTGATCGTCACCACCGTAGCCTTCTTGGTGCAAATCTACACCGATGGCTACATGGCTCATGATCCCAGCTATGTAAGATTTTATGCTTATCTAAGTTTATTCACATCCTCTATGTTGGGCTTAGTCGTGAGTCCCAACTTGGTACAGATTTATATTTTCTGGGAACTTGTGGGGATGTGCTCATACTTGCTGATTGGTTTCTGGTTTGATCGCAAGGGAGCTGCCGATGCTTGCCAAAAAGCTTTTGTCACTAACCGCGTTGGTGACTTTGGGCTATTACTTGGTTTGCTAGGTCTGTATTGGGCAACAGGAACATTTGAATTCACGGAAATGGGAGCGCGTCTCAGCGAATTAGTTGAGTCAGGAACCATCAGTGTTGCTCTTGCCACCTTATTTGCGATCCTCGTATTTATGGGGCCAGCCGCCAAGTCAGCACAGTTTCCTCTGCATGTGTGGCTCCCTGACGCAATGGAAGGTCCCACACCGATTTCGGCATTGATCCACGCAGCAACAATGGTTGCGGCTGGTGTATTCCTGATTGCACGGATGTTCCCCGTATTTGAGGAAATCCCTGCGGTGATGAATACGATCGCATGGACAGGAGCCTTTACTGCATTTCTGGGTGCAAGTATTGCGATCACTCAAAATGACATCAAAAAAGGTTTGGCATATTCCACTGTTTCCCAGTTGGGTTACATGGTTATGGGTATGGGCGTTGGCGCATATGGCGCAGGGCTATTTCACCTGATGACTCATGCATACTTCAAGGCGATGATGTTCCTCGGTTCTGGTTCGGTCATTCATGGCATGGAAGAGGTCGTAGGACATGATCCCGACCTTGCTCAAGATATGCGGGTGATGGGTGGCTTACGAAAATACATGCCAATCACAGCGATCACTTTCTTTATTGGTACTCTTGCCATTAGTGGAATTCCTCCCTTTGCGGGTTTCTGGTCAAAGGATGAAATTCTTGCTTCTACTTTCAAAGCTAATCCTGCACTCTGGGCGATCGGCTTTGCAACAGC
>CASBRC010000393.1 GCA_949128015.1 Synechococcales cyanobacterium PMM_0003 | reverse complement strand
AGAAGTAGTTGGTGGCGCAGCCGCACTGACATAAGGAAATTTCTAGCAAAGAATTTACCCCGCCCTAACCCTCTCCTTGCAGAGGGGAGGGAACAAGATTTCTGGTTTTCCCCCTTGGAAAGGGGGAATTAAAGGGGGTAAGTCCGACTTACGTGTTTTACAGGATATTTTCTTTCTTGGAAATGTCCTAAAGACAAAAAAGCCTCACGGCTTTTTTGTCTTTATCAAATAGAGGTGGTGCAAAGCATCACCTCTATTTTTATTTGTGGGCTAGCCCGATCGCTTGTTGAATATTCTCTAAGCCATTGGCTTCTAACTTGGCGACTAGACCTTGCAATATATTCTTGACGATCATTGGCCCTTCATAAATTAAGCCCGTATAAACTTGGACGATCGCTGCACCAGCCGTAATCTTCTGCCATGCATCCTCTGCTGTGAAAATGCCGCCCACACCGATGATTGGTAAATTGCCTTGTGTTGTTTGCCAGATTAGGTTAATCACTTCCAAAGAGCGATCGCGTACAGGTTGACCACTGATCCCACCTGCTTCTTCGGTGACAGGTTTACCAGTAATTGATAGATGCGTAGTAGTGAGATTTTGACGCGAAATCGTCGTGTTTGTGGCGATAATTCCTGCTACGCCGAAAGCTTGACTAGCTTTGACGACTTCCACAATATCGGCATCATTTAAGTCGGGAGCAATTTTTACCAAAATTGGTTTGTTGTGGGTATTAATTGGATTTAGCTCAGCTAGAATCGCGCATAGTTGATCGGTTGCTTGCAGATCGCGCAAATTTGGCGTATTTGGTGAACTGACATTGACTACGAAATAGTCGCCAAATTCATATAGCGATCGCAAACTTTCGGCGTAGTCTAATTTTGCATCGGCAATTTCGGTAATTTTGGACTTGCCAAGATTAATGCCGAGGGGAATACTCAACTTATGAGCTTTTAAATAATTTTTGAGATCTGCCGCCGTTGCATCTGCACCGCGATTGTTAAACCCCATGCGATTTAATACAGCGCGATCGCTAGGCAAGCGAAACAAACGTGGCTGTGGATTGCCAGACTGAGCATGAGCCGTAATCGTCCCCACTTCCGCAAATCCAAAGCCTAAATTTGACCATGCGCCGATCGCTTCCGCATTTTTATCGAAACCTGCGGCTAAACCAACGGGATTTTCAAATTTTAGATTCCATAGGGTTTGTGACAGCCGCGAATCGCTATAGTAAAAGGTGGACTTGGCGATCGCTTGGAGTGTGGGCGACTCACTTATCCGATGACAAGTTGCGATCGCTAAATTATGTGCAGCTTCAGGATCGAGTGAAAATAGCAGGGGACGCACCCCATATTGATAAGCAACACTTAACATAGGTTTGATCGGCATAGGTTTGACAGCCCGTCGTGCTTAGCACGAGATACTTAGCGGCAATAAAGAATTAAGGAGTACATTTTCCAATGATATGGCAACTACTGACAGCACCCCTCGATGGACTAGTCTGGATTGCAGAACAGATCGAAGAAAGGGCGACTAATGAATTAGAAAAAACTGAAAATCTGCAAAAGCGGCTCACTACTCTACAACTTAAGTTTGATCTCGGTGATATCAGTGAAGAAGATTTCACAGTTCAAGAACAAGAGATTTTAGAAGCAATGGAAGCAGAAATGGACGAGCAAGAAGAATAAGCTAGAGCGCTCTAGTTTTCAGCCTGTTGAGGCTTTGAGTAGTACAGAAAATTTTTTAAAAGTGCCGCTTCGCGGCACTTTTAAAAAATTTTCTGGGTTTTATAACAGCGCAAAGCGCTGTATTGCTTAGCTAAATTAATTTATAAACTAATGGAAATCAGCGAACTAATTAATAGCTACCATGCAGGTCGCCGTAACTTTGCAGGGGTTAATCTCAGCAAAACTGATATGAATGGAATTGACTTGAGTCATGCCGATCTCAGTGGTGCAAATCTAAGTGAATCCAGTCTCTATGGCGCAAATTTAAGCACAGCCAAACTCAATGGGGCAGATCTCAACAGTGCCAAGCTTTATCGCGCCAATCTCGTTGACACAAACTTTAGTGGTGCAGATTTAGGAGAAGCAGATCTCAGCGAAGCAAACCTCAGTGATGCAAAGCTCTATGGGGCAAATTTGTATGGAGCAATTTTGAATAAAGCCAAATTACCTCGGGCTAAACTTACAGGTGCAAATATGGGAAAAGCCAAGCTAAATCGAGCCGATCTCAGTGAGGCAATTCTTAGAGATGCGCGGTTGTTTGGCGCGAATTTAAATGAGGCGATGTTGCAACGCGCCGATCTGAGTCGGGCGAGTCTTAATGGTGCAAATCTGAACAAGGCGATGCTATCTGAAGTTGATCTGACCTTTGCAAGTTTGTACGGAGCCAGTCTTTGTGATGCCGATCTGAGTGAAGCCGATTTAACTGGGGCAAATCTTCAAGGCTCAGATTTATCTCGTGTGAATTTTTATAAGGCAAACTTAAGTAAATCGAAATTTTCTGATGCTGTGATTGAGGGGATGCTCACTCAAGAAGCAAATTTAACAGGCATTATTTGGTCTTAGAGAAAGATAGCGCAAAGCGCTATCTTTCTCTATTTTTCGCCGAAGGCTTGCCAAGCAAGATTGATCAATGAGCTAAATATGGCAGCCGCCGCGATCGCATTTCCCTTGCGACCATCGACACGAATGTGAGGAATTAGCGAATCATTTAATCTTGACTTGATCACATCGGTATCAATAAAGCCCGCAGGAGTCCCAATCACCAACGCAGGTTTGACTTCTTCCATCTCGATCAAGTCCACCAGAGTTGCCAACGCCGTCTGAGACTCACCGATCACAAAAATGGCTTCAGGATAACGTTTTGCTAAAGTCTCAATTCCCCAAGCTGCTTGGGTTTTACCTTTTTGGGGACGGGTGATCGCTTCAACGCCGCAATAAATTGGATTAGCAAAAGTCTCACAGATTTGTGGAAAGATGGCAGCCTGAACCGTTGGGACATCCACGATAATTGGGGTGCGTGTAGCGAGGGCGGTAGCTCCAGCCTGTAATGATTGTTCGGAGAACCTAACAAGGTTTTTATACTCAAAATCTGCGGTTGCATAAATTACTTGGCGCACAATTTCATATTCGGCTGGGGAAAGTGAATGCTCACCAATTTCGTGATCGATTATTGCTAAGCTTTGTGCGTCCGTAGTATGCCATTCCATAAGATTATGCGATTACTCTAGTTAATTCGTGCGCGTGCGCCACGGCTTTTTAAGTTTTATTGTCTAAGACCGTACCATATTTCAGAGAGCGTCACGATTTTTGCTATATCAAAACGAAGCGCCGCCGCCTTACGCTCTTAGGCTTGTTGTTTTAGTCTGGGACATAAGCATTTTGCCTAACACAATTTCGACCTTCGGCTTTAGCAAGATATAGCGCGAGATCGGCTGATTTGAGTAAATGCGTCACTTGCAAATCTTGCATTGGGACAAGCGTAGAAACACCGCAGCTAATCGTCACATGATTAGCTGCTCTAGAAAAATCATGGGTCAATTGTAGCGATCGCACAATTTCTGTCGCCCTAATCGCCACATTCATCCCTCCTTCAGAATCAGTGTTAGGCAAAATAATTGCAAATTCTTCTCCTCCATAGCGAGCAACCAAATCTGCTGGTCGATTGGTAGATTTGCTGATAGCCTGTGCTATTTCTTGTAAACAGCGATCGCCCTCTTGATGCCCGTAGTTATCGTTATAGTTTTTAAAGAAGTCGATGTCACATAACACTAAAGAAATAGGAATTTGCTCTCTTTGCGATCGCTTAAATTCCTGTTCCAAATATTCATCTAAACAGCGTCGATTAGCCACTTGAGTTAATCCATCGATGGAGACCAAACGCCTCAACTCTTGGACGACAACTGCCAATTGTTTATTAGTATCTTCAAGCTGCTGGCGAAGATTGGCTTGATCGAGTAAACGACGCACCCTTTGGCGCAGTACTGCCCAATGAATTGGCTTAGTTACATAGTCCGAAGCCCCTACCGCATAGGCTCGATCAACCGACTCCCGATCGTCAAGGGCTGTAATAATTAACACAGGTGTATGGTCACCATTAGGAAGTTTTTGCAGACGAGCGCAACATTCAAAGCCATCCAAAACAGGCATCATGGCATCTAGCAAAATTATGTCTGGCTGACATTCTTGATAAATTGTTAAGGCTTCCATCCCATTAGCAGCCTCAATCACACGATAATTTTCGCGTTCCAAATAACGCACCAAGATTTTTCGCATAAACAAATCATCATCTACAATTAAAATCAGGGCGCTCTTAGATGACGATGTTTCAAGAATATTTATTTCTTGGCTTATTTCTTGGTTTGGGTGCTTATGGCGATCGCTACTATCATCGATTAACATTTCATGGTGGGACGGTAAAAATTGACATTAATAGAGATGAGTCTGCCTGAAGAGTTTAATGATATTTTTCATACTCTAATTCAGATTTAATATTGGCATATTCATCAGTAATTTT
>CASBRC010000392.1 GCA_949128015.1 Synechococcales cyanobacterium PMM_0003 | reverse complement strand
CTCATTCTCGAAAACCTTGAATAGCAAGGCTTTCTAAAAAATATAGTAATCTTACAAAAAAGTGAAATGGCGATCCAAGGGGCTGAGATGGCGGAATTTTGTTCTAAGTATTTATACTTAATGCCAAACTAAGATGCTCCCTATTACTCCTATTACAGCCTTTTTTGGTACTACGGGTCCACTGTTCGGAACCACCCCTCTTTCAGCATCAAATACTCAAGTTGTCCGCAACATTTTTGCTGTTCTGCCAACACTTCAAGTTGAAGAACCCTTTATTAACATCTCTAGTCTTTCTAGGAGCCGTATCCACCCTGAACTTTTTGCAAAATAGCATCTAATCAAAATATTCCTCACGAATTAATTTATCAGAGCAAGCTGCGATCGCAGCTTGCTCTGCTTTTTTACGACAATTTAAACCATAGCGACACCAGAGATAGCTGTAAAATACTAGACTCATCGGACTAGCGCTAAAATAAAGCTTATTAGTTTCTCAAAAATTCTTTACACGTTTTTTGCTGCTATGGTTGTTCGTCCTTTCAAAATTCATTGGTCAAAGATTAAGGATGCACTATGACTACAGCGATCGGCGAAATCATTAGAAATGGCGTACTCTTTGACATGAAAAATTGGAGTCAGAGTATGGAGAATCTAAATTCTTTACCTGAAGTTGTAGATCAATTATTTGCTACGTTTGCAGAACGCCAAATTGACTATTTGTTAGTGGGCGGTGTGGCTCTGTTAGCTTATATTGAAGGACGTAACACGCAGGATATTGACTTTATCTTGAGCCGAGATGATCTCAGTATTGTTCCTGAGATCAATCTGACCAGTGAAGATAAGAACTTTGCACGAGGAACTTTTGGTTCATTGCAGATAGACGTATTGCTAACTAACAATCGACTATTTCGTTTGATCAAAGATCGTTATGCTACGGAACAAATTTTTGGCGATCGCATTATTCGCTGTGCTACTGTACAAGGCTTGCTACTGCTCAAATTCTATGCGTTACCTTCACTTTATCGGCAAGGGCGGTTTGATAAAGTCAACATCTATGAGGGGGATATTACAGCTATGTTATTAACCTATGGATTAGATTTATCGGTGCTGTGGAAGATTTTATCGCCTCACGTGCTTGCGAGCGATTTGCAAGCGATGCAGGAGACGGCTGCTGACATCCAAATTAGAATCGCCCGTTTTCAGGCGCAACGTCAAATGTTAAGTGGTGACATATAGCAGTTTTCAAATGAGCATAAGCTCATTTGAAAACTAAAAAATCAAACTCATTAAGATAAGTGCAAAGCTCTGGAAATATTAGTTTCAGAGCTTTTATTTGATCAGGAAAGTGAGCGGTTTGCGGATGCTAAGATCACATGTAGTTTAACTAGCGTTAAAATAAAGCGTACTGAGTATGCCTTAATTTCTCACAAATATTGTCATGGTTGCCCGTCCTTTCAAATTCTCTCTCAAATTACCATTACTAATTGGGCTGAGTCTGCTGTCAGCGATCGCAGCCATAATGTTCGGAGTGTCTAAAGCAGAAGCATTGCAAGCAATGCTAAGACCAAACACACCAAAACTCGGTGATACAGTATCAGTGTGGATTGCCACTGATAAAGCGGCGGCAACACCACCAACTGTATCGATGAATAACAAACAGTTCCCTGCCTTTGCCATGTCACCTAATCGTTGGCGAGCATTTATTCCCACGACTCCGCTTGATAAAGTAGGGCTACGACAGATAATTGTAACGGGGGATGGTTTGCAGCAAACTTTACCGATGCAATTGGGCGATCGCAAATTTCCGACGCAAAGTATTTGGATTAATGATTCGGGTGGTGGGTCGGAGCCGACAGATTATGAATGGGATAAGGTTTCAGCTTTTAAAAAATTAGTTACTCCCCAAAAGTTTTGGAATGGTGCTTTCCTGAGACCCAATGATGGCGAGATTACCACAGGTTTTGGGGTGCAGCGCTATTACAATAATGTATTTGCTGAAGACTATTACCACCGTGGCGTGGACTATGGAGGCGGTACTGGCTCCCCAGTGATTGCACCAGCATCTGGATATATCCGCCTAGTGGGGACTGTATCTCAGGGCTTTCTTTTGCATGGAAATACGATTGGGCTAGATCATGGTCAAGGTGTAGCAAGTATCTTTTTACACCTCAGTAAAATCTATGTCAAAGAAGGAGATTTTGTGAAGGCAGGTCAAGTGATTGGCGCAGTTGGAGCAACGGGTGCTGTCACTGGTCCCCACTTACATTGGGGGCTATATGTGAATGGTGCAGCGATCGATCCTGTGGCATGGCGCTACGAAGGTATTGAATAGGCAAACATGACGATTAATCCTGAACAATTATTAGAACTTGCTCTCAAATCTGGAACTGAAGCGGCGGAGGTATATGCCTCAAGCTCAGTTTCTCGACCAGTATTTTTTGAGGCAAATCGGCTGAAACAACTAGAGAGTATTGACTCTGAAGGCGTAGGTTTAAGGATTTGGAAGGATGGCAGGGTGGGCTTAGCGATCGCCTATGGAGATGTTGAGCCAGAATCATTGGTGCAACAAGCGATCGCATTAAGCGCTTTGAATGAACCTGAAGAGATTTTATTGCGCGACTCGACAGTTGCTGACTACCCAAAACTTTATGGGCAGGAGGTCAGCGTAGAACAGATGATCGAGTGGGGTAAACAAGCGGTCTCAAAAGTTCTTGATTATTATCCTGAAGCCATTTGTGGCGTGGATTGGGATTGCGGTCGCGAGACTGTCCGCATTATTAATAGCAAAGGGTTAGACTGCGGCTATACCGATATTACAGTGGATGGCTCTCTGAGTGCAGAGTTGACGCGGGGAGATGATTTTCTTAATGTTTGGTATGGTCAATCGGAGCGCGGTAGTTTGCCGCCTGATGCGATCGCAAAAAGAGTTCTGCAATATCTGGACTGGGCAAAGAAAAATGCACCTGCGCCATCAGGTAAAGTGCCTGTCATCTTTACGGGGAAAGCTGCGGATTTATTATGGGGAGTTGTTGCGATCGCAATGAGTGGGCGACAGGTTCAACAAAAAGCGACACCTTGGCTAGCCAAAGTCGGACAGCCTGTAATTTCTGATATTTTTACCGTTACTCAACATCCAGATTTTGGGATTTATAGTTCACCATTTGATG
>CASBRC010000391.1 GCA_949128015.1 Synechococcales cyanobacterium PMM_0003 | reverse complement strand
GTGAAGAAAATCGAGGCGCTCGCAGGGTGCTGAATGCTGCGGCATGGACGTATGTTGCGACAGCAATCTATGCAGCATTGCAACTGGTGCAATTGTTATTGATCAGAGGCGATCGCTAGGGGATAATCTCAAAATAAGAGGCGGCGTATCGCGCCGCCTCTTATTTTGTAGTAATAATTTTGCTAATTCAGAAAAGCCAGCAAATTCTGAAGCATGAGTAACGTATTGGGGTAAATGACTCATGTTGTCTCGATAGTGCAGGATATTGGCAACACCCACCGAGATGGGAAATTTTACAGAATCAAACATCGTCTCATCATTAGGACTATCGCCAACGGTTAGCACCTGCTGCGAATTGAGTTCAGAGAAATGGTTGCTTAGAACCGAGAGTAAGCCAGTAGCCTTATCTTGATGGATTGGTTTGATATGACATTGAACATTGCTGTAGGTAAAACTCCAACCCATTTGGTCGCATTGCAGGGAGATCGCTCTAAAGGGCATCTCTAAAAATCGAAGGAAGTGAAAAAGAAGCGATTAAGAGGGTTGGCAATACTTAAAACAACAAGAAATTGACCATCTCAATCCCAATACTTACCGCAGATATCCTCCCTTTTCTCTGATTTTAGACTAAACAGACACAAGAATCTCTTGTGCGATTCCTAACTCATTCTTCTGTCTGTTTAAAAACATAAAGCGATTCATGTTGTAAACTAAATTGCGTAATCCAATCACAGTTTTTGCTCTGGTGATACCAATACAACGCATGAGTTTGCCACCCATCATCATCATTTGATTGCCAAATACATGTTCCACCTTGGCTCTGATTTTGGAGCGACCCTTATTCACTTTTTGCTTGAATTCTGAGAGGGGTTTATTGCGTTTACCTTTGTGATGCACCTTGCTCCGATAGCCATCCTCTGCAAACTTTTGCTCTTGTTCAGCCGAGCGATATGCACTATCGGCATACACATCAGCATTTGTGTTATTCGGGTCAATAATCTCATCTACCACTTGCGAGTCATGGACTGATGCATCCGTTACCTCATAATCCCGCACCAGTTTGTGTTTGACATCAATGTCAATATGATTTTTGTATCCATAGTAGCTAACCCCATTTTTCTTTGTCCATCGCGCATCCGTATCTTTCTGGCTCAGTTTATGGGGCTGACTTTCCCACGCTTCAGGTATTTTTCCTTCCTTGATTGTGGCGTTCTCTTCGCGACTATTGCGCTGTTTGGGGACGGGGATAATGCTTGCATCAATGATCTGTCCTTTTTGCGCTCTATAACCGCTTTCGCTCAGGTGCTGCTCGTAATGCTCAAATAATTCTTTCACTACTCCTGCTTTCGTTAGCTGTTCTTGGTATAGCCATATGGTTTTGGCATCAGGAATCCTATCTTCTATTGTCAATCCTAGAAACTCCCTAAAACTACGTCGGTCATAGATTTGATACTCTGTCTGATCGTCCGATAGGTTGTATTGCGTTTTCAGGATCAATATTTTGAACATCAGGACACGGTCAAAAGGCTTTCGTCCTGATTTTGCCTTCTTGACTTTGTTAAAGGCTTTATTCAATATCGGTAGGAATGTTTCCCATGACACGATCTCGTTTAGACTCAGCAGCGCATTTTTGAACTCCCCGTACTTTTGTTCGTATTTTTCAAAACCTAAAATGTTTGTCTGACCTTCCTGCACTGCTTTTTACCCTCTTTTCTCTTCTCATTATCCTATCCTATTTCTGCTCCTTTTTCTCGAAACCCTCTCCCTGTCTACACCTATTTTTAGAGATGCCCTTAAATAAGTTCTTAATGCCTTGAAGGCTAGTTTCTCTTTACTTCGGAAACTCTCCGTTTCTTCCACGTAACATCAGTAAGTAGGTAGCCAAAGAATCTGTGGCGCACGCACAGATTCTTTGGGCTTTGCTAAGTTCCAAACGAGCGATCGCCTGCATCGCCTAAACCAGGAACAATCCACCCTAGCTCGTTCACAACTTCATCTATGCAACCTGAATAGATCTGTACGTCAGGAAATTGTTGATTAATCAGTTGTAAAGCTGGGGGCGCACAAAGAGCATTAATGATCCTTATTAAGGAAGCATCGGCTCCTCTCTCAGTGAGCATTTTCAGAGTGGTAATAATCGAGCCACCAGTTGCCATCATTGGTTCAACTATGAAAATGCGCGTCTGTGGCTCAAATCTCTCTGGCAAACGGTTGAGATAGCAACTAGCTTCAAGAGTTTCCTCGTTCCGCACTAAGCCCAGATGATAAACACTTGCCGTTGGTAATAGATTTTGACAACCTTCGAGCATCGATAGCCCTGCGCGTAAAATTGGCACAAAAGCTAAAGGGATAGAACCATCGATCACCTGACCTGATGCATTAGCTAATGGAGTCTCTATATTTACTTCTTGCACAGGCAAAAACTCGCGAACTGCTTCATAGGTAAGCCATTTACCCATTTCGATCATTGCAGTACGAAATAAGGGAACTGGTGTATGTTTCTCCCTTGCGATCGTGAGCCAATGGCGGATAATGGGATGGGGAGGAACATAGACGCGCAGTTGAGAAGCCATTGAATTTTTCTAGTATTTGTGGATTTTGGATTTTAAGGTGTAGTGCATAAATTGCTGCATTTCTTAAACATCCTACAGCGCCTTGGGCTTTGTTTTATTGAGTAGGATCGTAAACGGGAGATTCTTGATTTTCCTCAATGTCTGGCGGTAGTTCGATCGCTAAAGCTGAAGCCTTAACATAGGGTAGCGATGCGCCTTCTAAGCCTTTAGTAATTCGGGCTGGTGAATAGTCGAGGGTGACAAAAAGCGGATAGTGATATTCGCCGCGATCGCTAATGATATTGCGATGTTTCCAAGGTAAAAGCCAATAATATTCTTCCCCTAACGCGACTTCTACTTGCCGCCAACGTTTTAATAGGGCGGAATAGTCCTCATTAGGACGGTGGATAAACACAAAAATCTCTTGACCAGTTTTTACTTTCCAGTCGGGATCGCACATGATCAACGCCAAATCGCATTCCAACTGCATATGACTTTGCGTTAAGTTGGGACTAGTAAGCTGCACTACTGGAAAGGGAATCGAAATCAAACTTTCGCTGGGACGACGCAGACTAGGAATCAATTCAAAATATGGACGATATTCTCGCAAAAGAGAGATCGCTTCGAGTGGATTGCTGTAATGACTGAGGAGCGTATCATACTGAAGTTGGTGAGTACTCATGGGTTAATAATGGGCAAATGCACGAAGAATGTAGAGCCTTGTTGGGAATCTAGGTTTGGGGATTTTACGAGGATTTTACCATTATGGGCATTGATAATATAGTGGGATAGATATAGCCCTAAGCCACTTCCTTGCTTTTGATGGTTGCCTTGGCGAAATCGATGAAATAAGAACGGTTGCTCTTCTAAAGGAATTCCCGCACCTGTATCTGCGATCGCAATAACTGCCTCGGATTTATCTAGGTTTAGGCTAACATGGACGCTGCCAGATTCCGTAAATTTCAGAGCATTGCCGATTAAGTTATTAAATACTCGCAATAGTTCCAAGCGATCGCCTTTGACTTGAGTATTCCCTTCGGTGACATCATTAAGCTCAGCAATTAGTTCTAGATTTTTAGAAATTGCGATCGGTTTTAGTTCTTGAACTACTTGATCGAGTAATTCTTTCAGGTTTAGCGGCTGTAAGTTAATGGTTTTACTGCCCGATTCATAGCGATAAACATCTAAAAGCTTATTCACCATTTCCAGCAAATTGTGATTGCTGCGCCCCATAATTGTTAAGGCTTCACGAATTTCTGGTGATATCTCCCCCAATACGCCATCTTGCAATAGACCTAACATCCGATCGGCGGCAACTAACGGTGTCCGCAAGTCATGGGTTAGGCGCGACACAAAATCCTGTCTTTGGCGATCGATGCGATCGCGTTCGGCAATACTATGTTTCAAACGCAACAGCGATCGCACTCTTGCTAATAATTCATCAGCTTCGATCGGCTTACGAATAAACTCATCTGCGCCGAGATCTAAGCCTTTGACGGCATTAGCGCGATCGTAAGCTGTAAGTAATAAAATCGGAATAAACGGCAAATCTTTCATGCTTCTGATGCGGCGAGTTACCTCATAGCCATCCATGACAGGCATCATCACGTCTAGCAAAACTAAGTCTGGCGGCTCTGACTCGATAATTTTTAGAGCATCTCGACCATTTGACGATGTGATGATCTCGTATCCCTCTTCCTCAAGGATTGTACGAACAAGAAATAGATTGTCTGGAACATCATCAACAATTAGTAAACGGTCAGGAGATTTCATTCAAACGCTCAGGCAAAACATTATCGCTATATAGATGTTGTCATGAAACCGTAATCTATGCAGTCATCCTGATGATAGAAATATGGCGAAAAAGCCCAAAAAGATGTGGCGGACGCGCAGCGTCCGCCACATCTTTTTGGGCTTTAGGGTTGTCGTGGGGGGCTTCGACTTCGCTCAGCCAGCGTACATC
>CASBRC010000390.1 GCA_949128015.1 Synechococcales cyanobacterium PMM_0003 | reverse complement strand
ATATATTTTTTTCATCGATATTGAAGCCCCGATCGATGACCCTAACTTCAGCGAAGCCTTACAAGAATTGCAAACCGTTACCGAAAATCTTAAAATTCTTGGCAGTTATGCGATCGCGTAATTTGCTATGCATAAAACCCAATAATTTTGTTGAAAAGCTTGCGTTGCAACCTTCTCAACAAAATTATTACCAGACAAAAAACAGGGCGCTGTGCCGATCTCACCTTTAACAATTGAGGAGCATTTTAAGAATAATTTACCTGATGTGTTGAGTCGTTGGCGATCGTTGGCTTCGGCTTCGTTGGCTTCGACTTCGCTCAGCCAGCGTAGATCTCAGCAAGAAGCCGATCGCCCGCGCACAGCTCAGAGTTTTTGTGTGTCAAAGGCAGAGATTGCGGCGCAGGGGTATAACCTTAGTTGGAGGCTGAGATTCAGCAGGGTATGAAGGAGTTAGAGGGGCTATTGACGAGTTAAATATAAAAATGGTTTAACGCTTTGCATTAAATGTAAAGCGTTATAAAATGTGTTCGCAGGTTTAATTTGAGTATCGTTGTAAGGTGATCCGAAACTTTAAGGATAAGGAAGCACAAAAAATATTTGAGCGACAGCGATCGCGTAAGTTGCCATCAGATATACAGCAGGTTGCTTTGCGTAAACTGAGAATGCTTAATCGAGTTTCTAATTTGCAAGAGTTACGCATCCCGCCAGCAAATCGATTAGAGCGTTTGAGTGGCGATCGCGATGGTCAATATAGTATTCGGATTAATGATCAATGGCGGATTTGTTTTGAGTGGGAAGATGCTGATGCTGTGAATGTGGAAATTGTTGATTATCACTGAGGAAAAATCATGAACGAAGATAAACTCAATCCTATTCATCCTGGGGAAGTTCTGTTAGAGGAGTTTCTCAAGCCGATGAGTTTAAGTCAAAATCAGCTTGCCTTGGCGATTCGCGTTCCTGCAAGGCGGATCAATGAGATTATTCACGGTAAGCGGCGAATTACGGCAGATACTGCGATACGGTTAGCCTATTACTTTAAGATGTCGCCTAAATTTTGGCTCGGTTTGCAGATGGATTACGATCTGGATGTAGCGGAGGATGATGTGGGTGAAAAGTTGAGAATGGAAGTAATGGTTTGTGGATAATGATATTTAATCAATACATAGCGTTTAGGAGATAAGTCGATGACTGTGGCGATCGCTAAGGGAATAAACGAAATATCTGAGAAATCACCTCAAGCAATCTCTAACAAGATGAGCTTTGATGAGTTTCTTGCGTTTGATGATGGCACGGAAAATTTCTATGAGTTGGAAAATGGAGAATTGATTTTAATGTCTTCGGAAAGCGAGCTAAATCAACGCATTGCATCATTTTTATTTGCTTACTTTTTAAAGCAAGGAATTCCCTATTATCGGTTGCGAATGAAGACTGAGATTGCCGTGCATAGCCGTTTGGTGGGAGTGCGGATACCCGATTTAGTAGTATTTTCGGAAGAGTTGGCAACGACGATGCAGGGAGCAACCCGATCGCTAATTATGATGGATATGCCATCGCCTTTGTTGGTGGTGGAGGTTGTCAGCCCTAATCAAGAAAGTCGAGATTATCGCTATAAGCGATCGGAGTATGCGGCGCGGGGAATTATGGAGTATTGGGTTGTGGATGCGATCGCGCAAAAAATGACGATTTTTACATGGGTAGAAGGTTTTTATGACGAGAAGGTGTATGTGGGTGATGAGTCGATCGCTTCGCCTTTGTTTGGTGATTTGCAGCTAACGGCGGCTCAGGTATTGAATGGGTAAAGCCCAATAATTTTGTTGAAAAGCTGGCAAAGCCAGCTTTTCAACAAAATTATTGGGCTTTATTAAGCGATCCTGTTGCGAATTAGATTTTAGACTGAGCAAGACGCTTATTTCGCATCAACACATTTGCACCTTCATTAGTTTGCTCGATCACCAATAGCGGCGTTGGTTTTGCATTTTGATCCCAACTAATCACCGCCAGTCGTCCCTGAATCGTGGGCTGCCAATTGCGATTCTCATCTGAGGCAACCACAAAACTTTCTAGCCCATCTGCCAAATCTTTGAGAATACTCTGTGAACCATTAGCAGGGATTTTCGAGAGTTTGACATGGATGCGAAAAAGGGTGCGAATTTGCGAATCATCATGATGCTCAGGTTGAAAAGACACATCAAAAATTACATCAATCTTGCGGACATTACCACTTTCTTCTTCGCTTGGCATTAGTGCTGGCGCAACTTTTTGACGGAGATTGACCTTGATCTGCGCCAAAATAATATTGCAGAAATTTGGTTCCTCCATTCTCATACTGAGATAATCCAGATTAAACTCACGGGAATGAATCAAATCAGGATTGCGTTCATTCTCTTCAATCGTATACAGAGCTAATTTGAGCTTTTTAGCAAGTTCATTGGTTTTAAGCCGTTCGATCTTTAGTTGTTGGCGATTTCTTCGCAATTGCCAATAATTGTAAGCAGTTGCTCCAATTGCCCCCCATAGTAAAACTAGCAATAAACTCACGCCGCCTGTATTTTGTAACGGCAGGGTGGACTGCTCAAGAGTCTCCAGAAAACCTTCGCGATCGCTAGTTTTCACAGCAATCACATTTTTTGATGCGTACAACATAGCAAAGCCCCAATTATTTAAATAAAAATACAAGAAAGCAGACTTTCCTTAACCCCGTTCAATTAATATTCCCACAATATCCATAAAAATTAATTTGACATAAATAGTCTGCAAAGCAGATCACACTTTAAAAACCAAAAAATGATCGGCGGCACGAAGCGCCGCCGATCATTTTTTGGTTTTGATTATAAATATTGCGATCGCTATATTTAATTAACTTTGGTCAGACTCGCAATTTTCCATTTGCCATCTTCAAAACTTAGCGTGCAAACATATCGACCCCTAGATGGCTGGGACTGAGTGCGATCAATTTTGCCATTGACATAAAGTGTTGGACTTTCAAATATCTCCACAGTCACATTTGCTTGATTATCTTGAATGCCAAACGCACCTGCCCGACTGACCGTAAAATCGTCATAGCGATAAAAAGCATTATTGCTTTGCAGCCAGTCAATCGCACCTTTACGCTTTTCATAGGCTTCACCCGTAGTCAGCTCGGCAAGCAATTGACGGTCAAAAGGTGGAGCAAACATTTGACTTTTGCTTGCCACCAAATTATTCACGATCGCAATAGCCTCAGACTCAGATAAAGGGGCAATTGGAGTATTAGCAGAGTTAGTTGGCGTTGTTTTTGGACTAGGACTTGCTGACGCAGTTGGAAAAGCGCTAGGACTTGGCGAGGTAGTTTCGATAGGGACTGAGGGACTAGCTGTTACTGTATTTGTTTCAGGACTGGTGGGGATATTGGGTTTACTAATTTGGCTATCGGTCGTGATAGTTTTAGGGGCATTAATGCGCGTTGCCATCACTGCCCCGATTGCGATCGCCGTGGCAAAGGCTACGCTCCATCCAGCAATCCATAAACCCTTATTACCGCCGTTATTGTTGGTTTGATTAGGTGCATAGACCTGCACAGTTGGTTGCGATGGCGGCTCATAAGTTGGATAGCGATTTATAGGAGGATTTGTTACAGGCGTAGTGGGCAGCGCAGATATTGGCGTGGGTAATGGCTGTGGTGTATGTGCTTCTGTGGGCGGAACTGTGGGAGAGCCTTTGGGAAAGACTTCAGTTCCCAAAGCATGATTATTATTTATCCCCACAATTGTTGACTGAAGCCCATTTGCAGAGTTGCTTACCTGTTGGGGTGATAAATTGCGATCGCTTAACATTGCTAATGCCTTACGAATTTCTGTTGCCGATTCATAGCGATCTTTGTAGTGATAGCGCGTCATCTTGGCTAACACATCGATAAGCCCCGACTTATTTGGCACTAGATGCTGCCAAATTAATTCCCCCGTTTGATAGTCTTCTTGTAATTCACGGGGCGGTAAACCTGTCAGAGCCTGAATCCCAATCACCCCGATCGCATAGAGATCGCTATTTGGGCGCGGCTTACCCTGTGCTTGCTCACTGGGCATATAACCGAGAGTCCCGATCGCTACCGTGGCAACAGTTTGCCCCTCTTGGTTCATCTGCGTTTGGACTTGCTTGATCGCCCCAAAATCAATCAGTACCAACTTGCGATCGGATTTACGGCGAATAATATTATCTGGCTTGATATCGCGATGAATTACGCCATGGCTATGGATATATTCTAGAATACTCAATATATCATCTAATATCTGGATTACTTGAATCTCGCTTAGTCGATAGCCGCGCACTAACTCTAGTTCTAGTGATCGCCCCTCGACAAACTCTTCTACCAAATAGAACTCACCCGCCTGCTCAAAATAGGCAAGTAGGCGCGGAATGCGATCATGATCGCCCAACTGAGCAAGGGTTTGCGCCTCACTCGTAAATAATCGACTAGCAACCTTCAGATATTCGCGATCGCTACTGGCAGGTTTAAGATGCTTTACTACACAAAGTGGCTCATTGGGGATACGTGTATCGTGAGCCAGATAAGTATGCCCAAAGCCACCCTCGCCCAATTTGCTAGCTATGCGGTAGCGTCCATCAAGTAATTGACCAATCATGATTGACTCCATCTCTGCAACAAATATACCCCAGAGATGAAGTGTCGAGCTAAGCTCGACACTTCATCTCTGGGGTATATTTATCAGGCTTTAGGTTTTAATGACACCTTGGTTTATGATGATTAAGCTGTAATACCTATAACTAAAAGTCAAAGTGCTAACGTCAAAAAATGACATAGCCTAGAATAGATACACAGCTTTTAAAAACGGTTTGTAGACAAGGACTAGTAAACTGCTAGCCGAACCAGTTGTTTTGATGATTTATGGCTAGATACACTCAACATTTCTTAGTTGAAATTCCTCCCGAGAACTTGCATCCGACGATTATCAAAACGTTGGAAGCTTGCGATTTGGTAATTACCTACGAAACCGATGACTATGTAATTGCTCAAGAAATAGAGACTAATGCATCATTCGCAAAAATGGTAACCGTAGAAGTCTTGATCCATCGTTCTGAGATTGAAGGCAACCAAGCAAAATTGACTATCGTTATAAAAAATGCCGAACTGCCCCTTCGGGTTAATAATTACTGTCATGGCATCTCTGATAGCGTTTCTAAAGTGTTCTGTGACAGTCCAGAATGGAAACTTTTAGAATTTACCGCAGGGTATTAGACCGTATTAATGGGAATAAATGGCAAATTATTATCGGGTACTCGCCGAAAATCGGCAAGCTAGATTTAATTACGAAATTCTCGAAACCCATGAAGCAGGGATCGAGTTACTTGGCACGGAAGTTAAATCAATTAAAGGGGGAAAAGCAAATCTCCGCGATGCCTATGGCATCGTGCGTAAAGGGCAGATTATGCTTCTAAATATGTATATTTCCCCACACCATACAACGAGTGTGTATTTTAACCATGAGCCAACCCGCACCCGTCGATTGCTCTTGCATAAGGATGAAATCCGCAAGTTGATCGTAGACGTTCAGCAGAAAGGGTTGACTCTAATACCGCTCAAGGTTTATCAAAAAGAAGGTTGGATTAAGGT